>JBKJRV010000333.1:0-3301 GCA_046593115.1 Gemmatimonadaceae bacterium | reverse complement strand
TGCGCGGCGACGACAAGGGCAAGGAAGGCAAGGTGATGAAGGTGTTCACCAAGACCGGTCGGCTGACCGTCGAGGGCGTGAACATCGCCAAGCGGCACCGCAAGGCGCGCCGCCCCGAGGAGCAGAGCGGGATCATCGATTTTCCGGCTCCCATTCATCAGTCGAATGTGATGCTGATCGATCCAAAGAGCGGCGAGCCGACGCGCATTCGCGCCCGGATCGACGACGATGGCACCAAGGAACGGATTTCCGTGAAGAACGGCGAGCCGATTCCGAGAACCAGGTAAGGAATTCCCATGGCGACAAAGGAAAAGCAGGACGCGAAAGCGCCGAAGGCCCCGAAGGAGAAGGCGCCGAAGTCTGGTGGCGAGTCGAAGAGCAGTGGCGGGAAGCAGCGGGCGGCCAAGTCGGCGGCACCGAAGGCTCCGCACACGGGCGTCGGGACGCCCGCGCCGGCTCCGCGTCTCAAGGAGTACTACGTCGGCACCATTCGTCCGCGGCTGACGAAGCAGTTCACCCTCAAGAATCCGCACCAGATCCCGCAGCTCGAGAAGATCGTGATCAACGTCGGTGTCGGCGAAGCGATCAAGCAACCAAAGATTCTCGACTCGATCGTCGAGGAGCTCGGCATCATTACCGGCCAGCGTCCGGTGCGGAAGAAGGCGAAGAAGTCCATCGCCAACTTCGGATTGCGCGAGGGGCAGGAAATCGGTGCGGCGGTGACGCTGCGTGGCGCCCGGATGTGGGAGTTTCTCGATCGCTTCATCAGCGTCGCGGTTCCGCGCATTCGCGATTTCAAGGGACTGAGCACGCGCTCGTTCGATGGGCGGGGCAACTACTCGATGGGACTGAAAGAGCAGATGATCTTCCCCGAGATCAATTACGACTCGGTGGAACAGATTCACGGTATGGACATCACCTTCGTCACCACCACGAACAAGGATGACCAGGCGCTCGCACTGTTTCGCGAGCTCGGGTTCCCGTTCCGCGGCGAAGAGAAGCCGATCCCGGTGAAGTACGACGGTGCGAACACTTCAGGTGAGAGAGCATAGATATGGCCCGGAAAGCCATGGTCGAGAAGAGCAAGCGGAAGCCGAAGTTCCAGGTCCGCCAGCACAACCGCTGCCAGCGGTGTGGCCGGTCGCGGGCGTTTCTCAGGAAGTTCGGGCTGTGCAGAATCTGCTTCAGGGAGATGGCGTTGAACGGCCTGATTCCCGGCGTCCGCAAGGCAAGTTGGTAGTCACCGATACCCTGGACCCTCTGTCCAGGACATCAGTAATGCAAAATGAGGCTTTCTAGATGACAATGACCGACCCGATTGCCGACATGCTCACGCGGATCCGGAATGCTACCCGGTCGAAGCACCGCCGCGTCGATATGCCGGGATCGAAAATGAAGATCGAGATCGCGCGGATCCTGAAGGAGAACAACTTCATTCAGGACTACAAGACGCTCCAGACGGAAGAGGGGCGGCCACTGCTGCGCCTCGTGCTCCGGTATGCCCAGGGTGGCCAGTCGGTGATTCGCGAGCTGCAGCGTGTGTCGTCGCCCGGCCTCCGGCGCTATGTCGGCGTCACGGAAATTCCGCGCGTCCGCAACGGGCTTGGTGTCGCCATCCTCAGCACGTCACAGGGACTGATGAGCGATCGGCAGGCGCGACAGGCGAAGACCGGCGGCGAGCTGCTCGCCCTGATCTGGTAAGGGAGACAGTCATGTCACGTATCGGAAAGAAGCCGGTCGATGTGCCCAAGGGCGTCACGGTCACCATCGACGGCAACACGGTGAAGGTGAAGGGCCCGAAGGGTGAGCTCTCGCGCACGTTTCATCGCGAGATGGCGGTGTCGATGGACAAGAACGTGGTGACGGTCACCCGTCCGTCCGATGAGCCCGGCCATCGCGCGCTGCACGGTCTGTCGCGGACGCTGCTCTCCAACATGGTCGAAGGCGTCACCAAGGGCTTTTCCAAGCAGCTCGAGATTATTGGCGTCGGCTATAAGGCCGAAAACAGGCCGTATGGGCTGCAGCTTGCGCTCGGCTACTCGCACGCGATCGAGTACAAGGCGCCCAAGGGTGTCAAGCTGACGGCGAACACGCCGACGGCGGTCACGATCGAGGGCGCGGACAAGGAAGCGGTGGGACAGGTCGCGGCGGAAATCCGCAACCTGCGTCCCCCTGAGCCGTACAAGGGGAAGGGAATCAAGTACGTGGGCGAGGTCATTCGCCGGAAGGCCGGCAAGGCGGGAGGCAAGTAAATGGCGAAGATGCGGAAGCCCAAGACGCGCTCCGAGCAGCGGACGCGACGTCACCTGCGTGTGCGCAAGAAGGTGGCGGGCACCACCGAGCGTCCACGGCTCGTCGTGTACCGGTCGCTGAAGCACATCTATGCGCAACTGGTGGATGATGTCGAGCAGCGCACGCTCATGACCGTCTCCGACATGAAGGTCGGCGAGGGCAAGAAGTCGGAGCGCTCGGTGGAAGTTGGAAAGGCGATTGCGGCGAAGGCAAAGGAGGCGGGGATCACCCGCGTCGTCTTCGACCGTGCTGGATACAAGTATCACGGCCGCGTGAAGGCAGTGGCCGATGGTGCCCGCGAGGGCGGGCTGGAGTTCTAGAGCGATGACTGAAAATTCGGGTTCGGAAGGCGGCACCCCGTCCGAAGCTCCCGCTCGCAGTAGCGGCGGCGGCGGTGGTGGACGTAGCGCACGCAGCGGCGGCGGCGCCGGTGGCGCGCGCGGTGGCCGGGGTGGCGCTGGCGGCGGTCGTGGGGGTCCTGGCGGCGGTGGTGGTCGCGGCGGTCCCGGCGGCGGTGGCGGCGGTCAGGGCGGCGGCCGTGGTGGTCCGGGTGGCGGACAGGGCGGCGGTCGCGGTGGTCCCGGTGGTGGTCGTGGTGGCCCGGGCGGCGGCCGCGGCGGTGAGCGCGAAAGCAGCGATCTCGTCGAAAACGTGGTCGCGATTAATCGCGTTGCCAAGGTCGTGAAGGGTGGCCGGCGGTTCTCCTTCAATGCACTGGTCGCCGTGGGCGACGGGCAGGGGAAGGTCGGTTTCGCGACGGGCAAGGCCAACGAAGTCTCCGAGGCGGTCCGCAAGGCCGTAGACGGAGCGCGTCGCAACATGGTCTCCATTCCGATGACCGGCGGGACCATTCCGCACGAGATCGTTGGCCAGCATGGCGCGGGACGCGTCCTGCTCAAGCCGGCGGCACCGGGCGCGGGCGTCATTGCCGGCGGTGCAGTGCGTGCCATCATGGAATGCGCTGGCATCACCGATATTCTTACCAAGAGTCTGGGCTCGACGAATCCGC
>JBKJRV010000293.1:0-3426 GCA_046593115.1 Gemmatimonadaceae bacterium | reverse complement strand
CCGGCAGGCGACTCACCCACGGGACCTGTGAGCCGTAGTGAAAGCGCACGATGAGCTCCGCGCACATCGACACTCGGCCGCGCTTTCCGACCACGATCCGGATCAGGTCTGACGCCACGGAGCGAGGCGGCATGAAATCAATGAGCGTGACCGCGCCCTCGTCCGTCTCGAAGTCGGTTTCCAGGATGAGCGTGTCGCCGCGATAGCGACGGCGGATGCGCGGGGCCGGGTCCACGGGCGCAATGCGCCAGCGTCCATGCTCCGGCCCGCCCAGCAGCGCGGAGAAGCAGGCGGCTGAATCGAAGCGTGGCCAGCACAGCCAGTCGATGGAGCCTTCGCGCGAGACCAATGCGGCGGTCTCGCAATCACCAATGAGCGCGTAGTCCTCGATGCAGGGCAAATTCAACCATGTTTAAAGGATCAAACTGCGAGTGACCTGATTCACAGAATCCAACTGCGAGTGACCTGATTTAACGGCGCATCACAAATTCACCTGATTGCTCCTCGCAATACATGACCCGCTGCATCCGGCTCATTCTGGACTCTGGTATTTCGAAAGCAGCATATTTGCCCGATGAATGCGCGTCGAACCGGTGGCATGCCCTCGTTGCAACTCTACGTTCCCGATCGGGACGCGTGGCGGGAGTGGCTCGCCAGCAACCATGCCAGCTCGTCAGGTGTCTGGCTCATCTACGACAGAAAGACCAGCCGGAAGGATCGATTACAGTATGCCGACGCCGTAGAGGAAGCACTCTGCTTCGGATGGATTGATTCCACCGTGCGGCCGCTGGACGAAGCCAGATACATGCAGCTCTTCACACCGCGGAAACCGAAGAGCACCTGGTCGAAAGTGAACAAGGAGCGCGCTGCTCGACTGATCAGGCTTCGGGTCATGCAACCGGCAGGGCGCGCGGCCATCGCCGAGGCGAAGCGGAACGGCTCCTGGTCGAAGATTGACACAGTCGAGGCGCTGAGTGTGCCGCCCGACCTGGCGCAGGCACTCGCGGTGTCGGCCGTCGCCCTGAAAAACTTCAATGCGTTCTCTCCGTCCTCGCGGAAGGGTTATCTGCACTGGGTGCACAACTGCGTCCGTCCGGAAACGCGCGCCGAGCGCATTCACACGGTGGTCCAGTGCGCCAGGCGGAATCAGAAGTCCCGGCACGTTCCCGCGCCTGACGAAAACTCGTAGAAGCGCACATTCGGATGTTGAATCACCCGTCGCGCTGAGGCTGGAGCGCTGAAGCTGAGGCGCTGACGGAGCCCTCACCCCGCAGCCCGCAGCCCGCAGCCCGCAGCCCGCATCCCGCAGCCCGCAGCAGCCTAGAGCCGGTCCCGGATGAAGTCGGGCGTCATCCCCTGCAGGTAGCTCGCAAGTATGGTGAAATAGTTGGTCATGAGGAGCAGGCCAAGGATAACCGTGAGCACGCCTGCTACTCTCGTAAACATGACCATACGTTCCTTGAAGCGCGCAAAAAAGCCGAGGAAGTGCTGCATGGCCACGGCCGCGAGGATAAACGGAATGGCCAGTCCAAGCGAGTATGCGCCCAGCAGCGCCATGCCCCGCCCAAGGTCATCCGACGTTGACGTAAACACGAGGATGGTGCCGAGAATGGGGCCGATACAAGGCGTCCATCCTGCGCCGAACGCAATCCCGACCAATACGCTTCCCAGGTAGCCCACGGGCTTGTCTGCCAGATGCACCCGGCGCTCGCGTGCGAAAATGCCGATATTCAGGATGCCGATCATGTACAGTCCGAACAGGACGATCAGCAGTCCACCAATTCGGCTGATCCAGATACGGTACGCCAGCAGGGCACGGCCGAGCAGCGTCGCGGTGGCGCCGAGCAGCAGAAAGATGATCGTGAAGCCGAGAACGAACAGCAGGGCATGCACGAGCGCGGAGCGTTTGACCTGACCGACGTCTTCGAGGCTCACGCCCGTAACGAAGGTCACGTAGCTCGGAATCAACGGAAGCACACATGGTGACAGGAAGCTGAGCATCCCAGCCGTGAACGCGAGCGACAGTCCAACTGTGATCGATTCGTCCATCTCAGATCCGGTGGAGCGCAGGAAGCGTCCGCGCATCGGACCGATCCTGAGCAGGTATTTCGCGCTTAAGTATCGCGTCTTTCACAAGGAGCGGCGAGCCCGTGACGGACGGCGCGGCGTAGTCGCCCTTCAGATCGACGCGCTGGCGCATGCGGACCTGCTGCGTGCCATGGAGCTGGGGTACTGCCCTACCCTTGCGAGACTTCTCAAGGAAGAGGATTTCGCGCTCCGCCGCTGGTTCTGCGGTCTCCCGGCGGCGACACCCTATTGTCAGGCGGGCATTTTTCACGGCGAGAATGACGGGATCCCCGCGTTCCGTTTCTACGACAAGGAAGCGCGCCGGGTCGTGACGTGTAATGCGCCCGAGGGCGTACAGTACATTCGAGACCGCATTCATTCTCCCGGCGCGCTCGCCGGTGGTTCGAGCTATGTGAACCTGCTGGACGGCGACGCTGCCACCGTGGCGTTCACTGTGGCGACTCGCGAGAAGACGTCCGCGTTCCAGCGACTCGGCGGAGCCCGGCTCGGCCTGCTGATGCTGTTGTCGCCCGTGCGCATCGCGCGAATCGGCGTCGAGTCGATCGCGGAGTATCTGCGAGAGGAGTGGGAGCGGGCGGCCGGTGAGCTGTCGCGACGCGTGACGCACTCCGAAGGCATTTTTCCGTTCATCCGTATTCTGAGCAACGTCGTCGTTCGCGAGCTGCAGACGATGGTGATCAATCTCGACATCTACCTCGGCGTGCCGGTGATCTACAGCACGTTCATGCAGTACGACGAGTTGGGGCATCACTTCGGTCCCTCGAGCCGGCAGGCGCTTTCCGACCTGCGGCGCACGGACAAGCGAATCGCCGAGATCTGGCAAATGATGCAGGCGGCAGGCGGGCGGCAGTACGACCTCGTGATCCTTTCCGACCACGGGATGGCGCCGGCGATCAGCTATCGTGTTGCCTACGGCGAGTCGCTCGGCACTACGGTGCAACGTATTCTTGACGGCGACGCGATTCGTATCGGGGGCGAAGCCCTTCAGGCGCACGCGAGCTTCGAGCAGGAAACCGAGTACGCCGACATGGGTGCGCAGGCCATCGAAACCGTGGCCCGCATGGCCACGAAGGCGTCCTCACAACGCCGCCACATCCGGCGTGCGCGCGACTGGATGCGCAGCCAGTATGGTTTGCGCGATCTGCTGATGCCCGAGAAGTATCGCGTGGGAACCAGGCATCAGATCGTGGTGACCTATAGCTCCTCGCTCGCGCTCGTGTATTTCGCGGACGCCGAGGGACATCTCGAGCGCGCGGATATCGCGGCGGATCCGCGGCGGGCACATCTGTATTCCTCACTGGTGGCGCATCCGGGCATCGGACTGATCGGCACCGTTGA
>JBKJRV010000185.1:0-9473 GCA_046593115.1 Gemmatimonadaceae bacterium | reverse complement strand
GCTCATCCCGTTTGCGTTTGGCAGGTCGCTTGCCTTCATCGCGCCAATCGTGCTGCTGTGGGGAATTACAGTGATCGCGGACAGCGCGCAGTTTTCCACACTCGTCACCAAGGTGGTCGAGCCTCACGCGGTGGGCACGGCGCTTACTTTGCAAACCTCCATTGGATTTCTGCTCACGACGATATCAATTCAACTGGTGCCGCCGCTCGTGAACGTCGTAGGGTGGCGATGGGCCTTTCCAATGCTCGCCCTGGGCCCGGCACTCGGTATCATCGCCATCAGGCGACTCGCGCGCTCCCGCCCGGACGGCCGAAACACGGACGTCGTCACTCCGTAGTGAGCGGATTCCGTCCGCGCCCCACATCACTTTCCACTCGATTCGCATGCGTCGCTTCGCAGTATTAGGCATTGCCCTCCACCTGGGGTTCGAATCGCTCGGCGCCCAGGCCGTTCGAGCGGATTCGGCGTCGGCTTCCCCTGGCGCGGACGGTTCGCGAACGGCGCCGATCGGCTCGACGACGCCGGCAGTGGCGCTGGCGCAGCGCACCAGCGGGACGGTCGAACTTGACGGGCGGGACAATGAGGCCATTTGGCGGACGGCGGAGCCGATCACGGGATTCCGTCAGTTCGTGCCCGCCGAAGATGCCGAACCGTCGTTGCGCACCGAGGCACGCGTCGCATACGACGATCACAATCTGTACGTGTTCGTCCGCGCCTTCGATCCGCATCCAGACAGCATCGTCTCGCTGCTGAGCCGGCGCGACGTGCTCACCAGCTCCGACCGGATTCTTGTCCTGATCGATGCGTACCACGACCGTCGCACTGGCGTCATGCTCATCGTCAATCCGGCGGGCGTGAAGGTTGACGCCTCGCTCTACAACGATTTCACCGAGGATTATTCCTGGGATGGCATCTGGGACGTCGTCACGCGAATCGATTCGGCGGGCTGGGTAGCCGAGTTCAGGATACCGTTTGGTCAGCTCCGATTCACCGCGGGTCCATCGCAGACCTTTGGCTTTACCGTCGGCCGAGACATTGCGCGCTACAATGAGCGCGTCGCCTGGCCACTGTTTCGGCAGTCGCGCGTGGGGGTCATTTCACAACTTGGAACCCTCACCGGACTGGCTGGCATCGCCGCTGGCTCCCGGCTGGAGTTCCTCCCCTACCTTCTCGCGAAGAGTTCGAGTGAGCAGCGGCCCGCGGAGTGGGGACGCAAGCAGGATCTCAGCGCGGGCGCCGATCTCAAATTCGGGCTGACATCAAGCCTCACGCTCGACGCCACTGTCAATCCGGACTTTGGACAGGTCGAGGCCGACCCGGCGGTACTTAATTTGACCGCGTTCGAGACGCGGTTCGAGGAGCGACGGCCGTTCTTCCAGGAAGGCGTTGGGTTGTTCAAATGCGGCGGCCCCTGCGAAGGAATTTTCTACACGCGGCGCATCGGACGCGCACCACAACTCGCGTCGAGCCCCACCGATCCCACCGCGACAACCATCTTTGGCGCGGCGAAGTTGACCGGCAGGCTCGCGCACGGCGTGTCCGTCGGACTGATCGAAGCGATGACCCGGCGCGAAGTCGGGGCTGCCGGCACGACGATCGAACCCCAGACGAACTACCTGGTGGGACGCGGATACAAGGAGCTGCGCGGCGGCCGCTCGGGTGGCGGCGTGATGGTCACGGCCGTGAACCGCTTTCTCGATGACGAGACAGAGGACGTGCTTCGGCGATCCGCCTACACCACGCTCGTGCAGGGTTTCCACCGATTCTCCCAGGAGCGCTTCGAGTTGATGGCGTATGCCGGGTTCAATCGCGTCAACGGGAGCGAGCAGGCAATTGCGCGCACTCAGCGCAACAGCGTGCACCTGTACCAGCGACCCGATCATGACGAGCGCCGAGGGACCAACGGCTACGATTCGACGCGAACCAGTCTTGGGGGAACCGTAGCGGCGTTACAGTTCCAGAAACTGGGCGGCACGGTTCGCTACAGCACCTTCCTCCGAAACGCGACACCAGGAGTAGAGCTCAATGACCTCGGCTTCGTTCCAACGGTGAACGAGCGATCTATCCGCAATACGCTCTTCCTGCAGACGGCTCAACCAGGGAGGCTGTATCGGCGTGCCCAGGCGCGACTGTACACGAGCAACAGCTGGACCACCGGCGGCTTGAACTCCGGAGCAACGGTCGGGCTCCGTAACTTTGCGGAGTTTCCGAACAGCTGGTCCGCGTCTGTCGTCACCGAGCTGTCCAGGTACGGCGGAGTGCACTGCGTGTCGTGTGCGCGCGGCGGTCCGGCGGTGCGCCAGTCGCCAGGATTTTTCACCGAGCTCGAAGTCGAGGGCGACTCACGCCGCGTGCTGGTGCCCGAGCTCGAGCTCGGATGGGCGCGAGAGGATGAGGGCCGTTCGTACCGGACGCAGGCGCAGGCGAGATTGAAGTTTCGTGCGGGAGGGCGCTTCTCAGCCGAGGCAGGTCCGGAGGTCGAGCGGCGGCGCGATGACCAGCAGTGGATTCGGAACTTCGGAAATTTCCTGAGCGATACGACCCACTACACCTTCGCAAAGCTGGAACAGACGACGGTCTCGATGACCGTGCGCGCGAGTTTCGCGGCGACGCCAACTATCTCGTTCCAGTTGTATGCCGAGCCGTTCGTGAGCGGTGGCTCGTTCAAGAACTGGCGGGAGCTGAATGAGCCGAGGGCCGAGCGGTATACGGAGCGCTATCGTCCCTATTCGGCAACCAACCCCGATGGCTTCAACGTGAAGTCGTTCAACTCGAACATTGTTGCGCGGTGGGAATACCGTCCGGGGTCAACGCTGTTCGCGGTCTGGCAGCAGGGGCGGCAGCAGGATGAGTTGAATCCGGGCACGTTCGAGTTGCAGCGGGACTATCGGGATCTGTTCCGGGCGCATCCGAGCAACACGTTTCTGATCAAGGCGTCGTACTGGTTCAATCCTTAGTGGCACTCATGATTTCCAGGGCTCCGCGCAGGCGTCAATTCTAGAGCGACGCGTTGAGCACGCGCAGATATCCCGCACGGCCATAATCCAGAATCCGCTCGTCTCGCGTCACGAGCGTCGCGCCGAGGTCCCGTGCTGTCGCGATGATTATGCGGTCGGCGGGATCACCGTGAATGCGACCCGGCAGCCGAGTACTCGCCACCGCGATGTCGGCCGTGACATCCAACAGTCGGACCCCTCGCGGTCCGGTGCTCCCCGCAATCCACTCGGTGAGATCAACAGCCAGCCTGATCCGCCCCTTCGCGACCAGCAGTCCAAGCTCCCACGCTGAGATCGCCGAGACACAGGTCCGTCCCTCGTCAGCTGCACGGTTGATGATCGCCGGTAGGCCCTTGGCGACTTCGTCCACTTTTTCCTCCGCCATCCAGTACCAGATGTGTGTATCCAGGAGCAACAGATCGAACGGGGTTTCGCGGACGCGGCGCGCGCGCGCCGCATGCTTCGGTTTCCGGACACTCACCGGCGTTTCGACTTCGGGGATGGCTTCCGCGCAAAGTCGGGTGGCTCGATCCAGGCCTCCCATTCGACATCGATCGGCGACATTACGTCTCCCTCATACAGCGTCATGCCCTTGTTCCGCCCGACGAACGGCTTTCTCGCCTCCTCGGTGAAGGGAACGAGCTTCGCCACCGGCTTCCCATGTTTCGTGATTACGACTTCCTCACCGGTCTTGCGCACTCGCTCCATCACGCTCAGACACTTTGCCTTGAATACCGAAGCCGGCATCTCTTTTGATTTCGACATGGCCATCACCTGTTGTTCTTGCGATTATGGTCATAACTATATGACCATTTCGGCCTCGCGCAATCACATCGTCGCCAACCAGCGTGATGGGTTCCGATAAAACAGAAGGGCGCGGCATATAGCCGCGCCCTTCGCCCTTCAGCCAGCTTGTTATCCGCTCACCCGCATTCACTGAATCCGCACACGTGGCACTTCACGCACCCTTCCGCGAACTCCAGCTGTGATCCGCAATCGGGGCACGTCGCCATGAAGCTCTGATCCGAGCCGTTGACGTCGAACATCATCTGGTTCTGTGCCGCCATCTCGGCGCCGCTCACGACTTTGACCTGATCCGCCGGCACGACCGGGAACTCTCCGCTCTGCACTGGCATCTCGGGTGGCGTGCGCAGCAGCTCCTGTTGTACGCCCTGCTTCTCCTTCCACCACCGCTCCAGCGCGATGCCGATGGCATCGGGGACGGACAGCACCTTGTTGGGTCCGAGTCCCGTAGCGCGATCGGAGGCGATGCCGCGAAGCTGACGGTGCAGCTCCGGGAGGGGAATGCCCGAGCGCAGGGCGAGCGAGATCAGGCGTCCCATCGCTTCCACGTCGGCCATCGCGGAGCCGCCCGCCTTGCCCAGCGTGATGAAGACTTCGAACGGCTGGCCGCGATCATCCTCGGTGATATTCACGAACATGGTGCCGAGCGGGGTCTCCATGCGGCGCGTGGTGCCGCGCAACATGTCCGGGCGCGCACGCTTGGCGCGCCGCTGGGTGTTTTCCGCCTCGACGTCGAAGAGCATCTTCCGCAGCTTCTCGATCTCGGCGTCCTTCTCCGCTAGCGTTCCCATGAGCTCACCGACTTCCCGCCGCTCACTCGAGCCGGGCGCGGCAGCGCCATCGCGCACGGCCTTGGCCTTTTCGGTGGCCCCGGTAGAGAGGACCTGATTGTCCCGCGAGCCATCGCGATACACTGTAACGCCCTTCGCCTTCAGCTCGTACGCGAGCTCATAGATGGCGCGCACGTCGTCCACGGTCGCCGTGTAGGCGAAGTTCGTCGTCTTGGAAATGGCCGAGTCGCAGTGCTTCTGGAAAGCGGCCTGCATGTGCATGTGCATCTCGGGACGGATCTGATTGGCCGTGACGAAGACGCGCTGCCATTTTGCCGGCACTTCGGGGAAGTCGATCTTCCCTTCCTTCGCAATGCGCTCCATCAGCGCCTCGCTGTACCACCCCTCGCGCTTCGCGATCGAGACGAATTCCTCGTTGACGTCGGGCATCATCACGCCCGCCTGATTGCGCATGAAGGCCACCGCGAACAGCGGCTCCAGCCCACTGGAGCATGCGGCGATGATGGAAATGGTCCCGGTGGGCGCAATGGTGGTGGTGTTGCAGTTGCGCAGCAGCTGCATGGGCCGGATGCGATTGCCCTGCGCGTCTCGCGCGCAGGTGGAGTCGGGACCCCAGATGGACCGCGCCCATTCCGGAAACGGTCCGCGCTCGTTGGCCAGCCGTTCACTCTCGTGCTTTGTCTCGACGTCGAAGAACTCCATCAGCGCCCGGCCGAATTCGATGCCTTCCGGTGAGTCGTACGCGATGCCGAGCTTGATGAGCGCGTCGGCGAACCCCATGAGGCCGTTGCCGATGCGTCGAATACGCTTGGACAGTGCGTCAATTTCCGGCAGCGGATACTTGTTGACGTCGATGATGTTGTCGAGAAAATGCGTCGACAGATGCACATCCCGGCGGAACGCGGCCCAGTCGATGCGCGGGTATTTCGACGCGATGTCCCTGAGCGACGAGTCCGTCACCTTCACTGCCTCATCGCGCACGTACAGTCCGACGTTCACCGAGCCGAGGTTGCAGACGTCGTAGGCCAGGAGCGGTTGCTCGCCGCAGGGATTGGTCGCTTCGTACTGGCCGAGGTGCGGGACTGGATTGTAGCGGTTGGCTTCGTCAATGAAGAAGCAGCCAGGCTCTCCGGTCCGCCACGCCCCGTCAATCATCTTGTTCCAGACGGCGCGTGCCTCGAGTTGGCCATGCACCTTGCCCGTGGAAGGGTGGATGAGGTCATAGCTCGTCCCTGCCTTGACCGCCTCCATGAACTTCGTGGTGACCGCGACCGAGATGTTGAAATTCGTCACCTGCGTGAGGTCTTCCTTGCAGGCGATGAAATGGAGAATGTCCGGATGATCGACCCGCAGGATGCCCATGTTCGCACCGCGGCGCGTGCCACCCTGCTTCACGGCGTCCGTGCTCGCGTCGTAGAGCTTCATGAACGAGATGGGACCACTGGCAACACCGGTGGTGGATCGCACCATCGACCCCAGTGGACGCACCCGTGAAAAGCTGAAGCCGGTTCCGCCGCCGCTCTGATGAATGAGCGCCATGGAGCGGAGCGTGTCGTAGATGCCGTCCTGTCCGTTGGAGAGGGCGTCTCCCACTGGCAGGACGAAGCAGGCGGAGAGCTGGCCCAGCGGACGACCGGCGTTCATGAGCGTCGGCGAGTTGGGCACAAACCGCCGCTCGGTCATGAGCGCATAAAACTCCTCGGCGATGTCGTTCACCGCACGCTCGCCGGCGCCATACCGTCGATCCGCCTCAGCCACCACCGTCGCAACCCGCCAGAACAGATCCTCCGGCCGCTCTACCGGCGCTCCCGTCTCGTCCTTCATGAGATAACGCTTCTCGAGAACCGTGCGTGCGTTGGACGAGAGCGAAACGGCAGCCTGCGGCGGCTTGGAGGACGGGGCCATCGAATTCTCCTTCTTTATGACGAAACGACTACGTGTGGAGTGGGGGGTCATGATACCCGAGGCGGTCGGCACACGCCAGTCACCCTTCAAGTCACGCGCCGACAGTCACTTCGAGAATCAACATCAAAAACATGCGTCGCTTGCTTGTTTCCACGTAGCGCGATCTCAAGGCTACCGCTCTAGCAAGAATGTTGCCCCCTGAGGCGCTCCCAACGGGAGAGCTCGAACACACCCCGCACGGCTAACGCCTGCAGAGATAACAAGTTAACGAATCCGAAAGCAAACCGAAAGCCCGACGA
The DNA here is from genome assembly GCA_046593115.1 of Gemmatimonadaceae bacterium. GTDB lineage: Bacteria > Gemmatimonadota > Gemmatimonadetes > Gemmatimonadales > Gemmatimonadaceae > JBKJRV01. The sequence goes on along the minus strand of JBKJRV010000185.1, from coordinate 2,678 downwards.
TCATGATCGCGAACCGACGCCGCCAGCATGCCGCATCCCGCGGCGCTTGCCCGGATACACATGGTCCCACGGCAACCGGCCACTTATCCCATGACGTTTGAAGGCAACTGGGGGAATTCACCCCTCCGGTACCTCTCCTGAAGCTCAACATAGCTCTGCACGGTTTTCGCGATCCGCACGCGCATTTCGGGCGTTGTCTGGCCCACGACGCGGGCAGGAATGCCCATCACCAGGGAGTTCGGTGGAATTCGCATTCCTTCAGGACACACTGCACCTGCCGCGACAATGGAGCCCGTCTCGATCACCACGTTGTTCAGCACAATTGCCCCCATGGCAATGAGACAATCGTCCCCCACCTGGCATCCGTGCAGAATGGCCCGATGGCCTATGGCCACACGCTCCCCAATGACGGTAGGGACGCCGAGATCGACATGGATCACCGTGCCGTCCTGAACGTTCGAATCAGCTCCGATGGTGATCGGTGCCGTATCACCTCTGATAACGGCCGTCGGCCACACCGAGACGCGGGGTCCAAGAGTGACATCGCCGAAGACCAGAGCGCGAGGGTGAATAAACGAGGAAGCGTCGAGTGGCATGAGTGGTCAGGATGCAGTGCTGATGGGCGTGGTATCGCAGGCCCGGGGGGACCGCAGCTCGAGGATGCCCTGACACTGATCAAGCATTTCATAACCGACGCCGAGCGCGCCACCCTGCGCGCGTTCACGAGCGTGCAGGAGTAGCCAGCCAGCCGGCCCGGCTAACTCCGCGCCCGTGCCGACTTGCCGCGCCTGGCAGCACGTCCAGCGGTTTTCTTCCTGGTGGCGCCCTTCTCCCCGGAGCGGGCCTTGCTGCCCGTCGATCTCGATGGCGCAGCACGCGTCGTCCGACCCTGCGCAAGCTCGCTCCTGCTCAGCTCCCGCATGTCGCCGAATTTGGGTGCTTCGCCCGTCACCATGCCTTTGGCGAGATCAAAAAGGGCGACGATCGTTGGGCGGTCCGCCTTGAGGTACGTTACCGAATCCGGCACGACCTCGATGAGGACGAGCCGCGGATCTTTCGCGGTGCCGGAGTGCCTGCCTCCGCCCTTCCCGAACCAGGCTTTCCAGTCGGGAGCCCACAATGCATCGATCATCGCCTGATCCGTGGTAGCGCGGGCCTTACCACTAACGGAAACCCACTCCCGCGTGCGGCTCTTGTAGTACGCAATGTTCACGTTGGGATCACGGTCGAGCTCATCAAGTTTATTGGTGTCGCGGTCGGTAACGAACCAGAGGTGGCCGTCCTCGGTGCGGAGCTGCGTCGCCATTGGCCGGCTCACGAGGCGTCCATCGGCGCGACGAGTGGTCAGAAATCCCAGATCGATGGAATCAATGAGCTTGAAGAGATCTTCCAGCTTCTCATTGTGTCCTGCCACATCCCTGCTCTGCTTTTTCGTCGCCTTCTTTGCCATTCGCTCCAGGATCCCTTGATGAAGTTCGGTAGAGGAGAGTCGGATTCAGTTCATGAAGCACTACCCTCGGTAAAGCGCTACTCGATGAAGCTGCCACGTTTTGGAAATGACTTGGACTCAGTGAGCCATGTGTTCAACTGCTCGTCGGTGGCCTTGTCCCAATCCGCGGGAAGCGGGACCAACCGTCGCTTCTCCTTCGCTGATTCGAACGACAGCCACCCACCTTCCCAGCCCGGTCGCATTTTCAGACGAACCTCGGCCGAGTTTTCCCGTTTCCGCCGCCCCGCGTCGAACTTTGGTGTGTCGGAAGGAGGCGTCGTCGTGCCCCGCCGCTCGACGCCGGTCGGTACGGTCTCCCATGCTTTCCACTCGGTGCCCCACTGATCCTTGAATTCGCGGTAGGCCATAATGGGGGATTCAGGTGCGAAGACTTCGTGCCAGTAGAGAGGACAGCCTCTTATGCATACTTCGGGCTAGAGAACAGCATGCAAGAGCAGATTAATAGGCGGTACCAACCGTAAAATAGACGCTCACGGGACGGGGCGGCTCCAGAACGGGGGACAGGTTGCGCCCGGCAACAGGCGCAGCAACGCCAAGGCGGAACTCGACGGGGACGTCGTACTGGATAGCCGAATCGAAGCGCAGCTCCGCTCCAACAGAGATGATTGCGCGATGATCAAATGGCGCGCTCCGGCAAAAGAACTGCGCCTGCGTTTCAGGGCACCACGCACTCGCGCCCTCACCGAATAGCGCGAACGAGGTGCGGTCGAGAAAGAAGGGAAGAATGCGATAACCGCGAGAGGGCGCGAAGAGTGGTCCACGCAACTCGACGGTCGCGCCAACGGCACGCAGTCCGGTGCGCGTTCCCGCGGGAAAGCCGCGAACGCCAAACGTCTCATTGCTGCTTCCGACATCGAATCCGGGAATCACCTCGAGCGACCCGCCACTCGTGCCCCCCACGGAAAAGCTCGATGTGAACTGCGGATCGGCGAGGCCGCCCGCAACGCGGACTGCCAGGACGTGATGCGCCCATCCGCCAAGGTCGAACGCCCGGTAGCCTCGGGCAATGCCGATCACTTGATGGGAGCGTCCTTCGTCTCCAACCAGGTGACGAACCCGGCTGAGTCCGTCCAGCGCGACGCCATTCTCGCGCGAGATGCTGAGCTCCGGCCTCCGGGCGTTGCTCCACCCTCCGGAGCCCCGGAGGGTTTGCAGCGAACTGCCCTCA
>JBKJRV010000144.1:0-3641 GCA_046593115.1 Gemmatimonadaceae bacterium | reverse complement strand
GAGTGGCTGGCCTCTGCCGCAGAGGCTGTTGACTGTTGTCGATTTCGGAACCGTATCGCGAATGATGGTTCCGACCGGCAGCGCGCGGGCGAGAATGTCCGCCACGAGACCAGGGTTCAGCACGCGAAGGCGAATGTCGCTAGCGACCGGGCTGGCTCGCAGCGCCTTGGCCTGCTCGATCAGAAATTTGTCCTGACAATCGTTCACGCTCTGGTCGAAGTTGAGCCGAACGTTCGTGTTGAACTGGCGATTCCCGCCGGTTGGGACCGCGGAGATGATGCGCGCGGGACAGGGTGGCTCAGGGCTGAGCCAGAAATTCTGGTACAAGGTGATGATGTTGTTCACCGACGATTCAAACGAGACCGAGTCGGGCGACGACAGGAACGCCATGACGAAGCTGGTGGTGTCGCCCGCCTTGAGCTTGATCGGACCGCTTCCCATGTGAAATGCGTTGTGGAGATTGTTCGGAAAACCACCAGGCAGCGTATCAGACCACGGCCTAACGCAGCCGCTCCGCCCGCAGGACGTCACGTGCAGGGTGTCCTGACGACCGTCGTCATTCCAGTCCCAGTTACCCGGGACGTACTTGTTGAAGCCACCGACATTCCTCACCGCCGGATTCCAGCGCGTGGGCCAGTCCTCGGTGTGGAACAGATCAAAGTATTCCGTCTGCGTGAGTTCCGACGAGCTCTGGCCGCGGCCCCCCAGCGCTTCCGACTCGACTTCGGCCAACGCGCCAAACGCCGCACGCACGTTGCCAGTCGTCATCTGACGCTGCATGCAGCTGAAACCACAGCCGTTGTTGTGATCGAAGGTCAGCGTATCGTCCGCGTCCGGATGGGACGGGGAAAAGAACGGCGAGGCGGGATCGCTGAACTTCTTGTTCCGCAAGTCACCGATGGGACTCTTGAGAAAGATCACGCCGCCGGCACCGCGGTTGAATCCGCGACCGCCAGTGGTGTTGGAGAGGCATGCCCGGATGGCGGTGCCAAGGGTCTTGCCGCCCGGCAGTGCGCCGTAGCAGTTGGTGCCATTCACGTTGTTATTCGTCGAAAACACCGCGCCCCGGCCCGGAACGGCATACACCGCGGGATTCTGCGGCGCATAAAACGGACGGGCCATGACGCCCAGGTACAGCGAGTCGTAATCGATGCCTGCGCCGTAGACGTCCGCCGATTTGTTGACGATGGTGACCTTGTAGAACATGGCGTCAGCGACCGTGGGTACAGCGTACGTGAACGCCTGGAACGCCCACTCAATGCCCATCGAGTAGCCCTCGAGTTGCGGAGGGCCTGCCACTCCCAGCGGCGGCGGCACAACTTCGCCAAATCGCTGCAGCGCTTCGCGGCCGAAATCGTTGGTCACTCCATACGTCTGGAACGACCCGTACAGCTTGTCGGCTCGCTCGTTCGCAGGAATTCCCCAGTCATCGAATGTGAAATTGGCCGGGTTCGCCCGGAAGCGTCGCAGAAATACCGTGTCTGGTACTGGGCGCTCTGGTGAAAACACGCCGTTCGGCCAGGTCGCAGGACAGTCACTCGCCGCCAGCAAAGGCACACCTGCCGGCGTTGCCGCATTGAAGTTCGAGCTATTGTCCCGGCACGAACCCGTGCCGTCCTCGCTGGTCGTCCCCGAATGCTGTGTGCCGACCGATCCATCCCGTGCTTCAAACGCCAGCAGGAGGTCCGAGGAAACGAATCGTTGGAGGTTGGTGCGCGCATTGTATCCGCCGCCTCGCACCTTCTCGAGGGACGGGATATTGTCGCGCGCCCGTGACCAGTCGCCTCGACCCGCGGTCATCCAAAGCTGGATTTCGAAAAATCCGCCAATAAAACCGGTGGGCGACGCCGCCGTTCCGCGTACACGACCGGGGCCCCAACCCGTATAGAACTGAAAGGTGTTAGCGGGTCCGGCATTGGTGGTGAACCAGATGGTGTTACCCGCTCCGCGCATCCCGGTCAGGGCAAAATCGGAAAGACCGAGAAGATTGAAGCCGCGGGGTCGCTTCACGTCCACGGGCTCTTCATCGCGCGGTACAAACTGGGCGGCAGCGGGGAGCGTCGCGATGGCAAACAACGCCGCCCCGAGCGCCAGTGCCCGCGCACTCACTTTAGAGACAATGCAATGCATTCGGCGATCCTCGAGAGAGTGAGGGAGGGCGACGACATCCGCCCTCCCGTGCCTGTTTAGAAGTTGACGCGCACGCCGGCGTTGATGGAGCGGCGGTCGGCGACGTACTGCGGTCGATCGAAAAAGGTCGTTCCGTCACCCTCTCCAGTGAAGTTGCCGGCGGTGAGCCTCGACTGTGGCGAGGCTCCGCCGTCACAATTCCCGGTCGTGGCGAACACCTGAACGCAATTGCGGCGGTCGAGCACATTGGTCACCCGCACGAACGTTCCGTAACGGACGTTGGAGCCACCAAAATCCTTGGTCGCTTCCATGTCAATCCGAAAGGTGGTGGGGGCCGTACCGCTATTGCGCTCGAGGCGGTCCGCCGTACCTCCACCGAAGGTGAGCGCTGGCGTATACGGAAAGCCACTCGCGACGCGAACGGTGGAACTGACTCTCGAATGCTTCAGCACGTTTGAGAACCGGAACTTCGGGACCTGATTATCGAACCGCAGCGAGAGCGTCCCGTTGAGCGAGTGCGTCTGATCGATATCACTCCGGATTTCCCGTCGCGCAGGGACGTCACCTTCCTGGTTGACCTGCTGTTCCTCCAGATCTGGCGGGGCCGCATTGGTGGTCGCCTGTGAATAGCCGTAATTCACCTTGGCGCTCCAGTAGTTCGCCTGCCGACGGCGCAGCTCCAGCTCGAATCCGCGAACAGTCTGATAGTCCTGGTTCACGAGGATCGTGTACGAGGGAGCGTTCGTGCCATACGTCACGCCTGGATCGAACACGGGCACAACGCCATCGCGAAGACCGCCGTTGCGAATACCCGTGAGTCCGGACTGATCCTTCGAGAACGCCACGATCTGCGTCGAATAGTTCGTGCCGATTTCCGTGACGAATCCAACTTCGTAACTGGTCGTGCGCTCCGCGGCCAGTCGCGGATTGCCCACAAAGGTGCCATTGCGGAACGCGGGGCCTTCCGGGGTGCCCTCATTGGCGGTTCCAATGCCCGTGCCCTGATACACGTTGTTGTAGAGCGGATTCTGGTAGTAGACCCCGAAATTCAGATACGTCGAGGAACGGTCGGATACCGGGAAGCTCAAACCAAGTCGCGGGCTGAATGCCCTGCGTACCGGCGCCGTTCCCATGTCATCACGGAACGCAACGCGGGTTGCCGAATCGCCCAGCGCGCGGCTCTGCGTGCAGGCCGCCAGGCCCCGGTAAAGCGTAGTGTCGACCGTGAAGGTGGCAAAGTTCGAGGGCAGTCCGAACCGCGCCGGGTCGTCGCAGACCGTCTGCAACGTCGTTCCATTGGTCGGATCCAGCGGATCACGCAGGAACTGTCCCTTCGCCTGCGCATAGTCGAAACGCGCACCGAGACGGACGGTGAGGAAGTCGTACTCGATGCGATCCTGGAGGTACAGTGCCGCGTCCCAGGGCTTCGCGGCGTAATCAGACGCCTGCAATTGAATGTTGTTCAGACCCACATCGCGAACTTCGCGGAACGAGATATCGTGTCCCTGATA
>JBKJRV010000014.1:0-23000 GCA_046593115.1 Gemmatimonadaceae bacterium | reverse complement strand
CATACTCTTTTTCGCATCCGCGCAGACAGCACGCCGAGCTGGTCGCGATACTTGGCGACGGTGCGGCGGGCAATCTGCACGCCGCCTTCCTTCAGGATGTTGACGATCGCCTGATCGGTGAGCGGGTGCTTGGCATCCTCGTCCTGGACCAGCTTCTCGATCTGCGCCTTGATGCCACGGGCCGAAACATCCTCACCATCAGCAGTCGACAGTCCGGACGAGAAGAAGAACTTGAGCGGAAGGACGCCGCGCGGTGTCTGCACGTACTTCTCGTTCGTTACGCGGCTCACCGTCGACTCGTGCATGCTGATGACCTCGGCCACTTCCCGCAGGGTGAGCGGCTTGAGGAACTGCACGCCCTTCTCGAAGAACTCGCGCTGGCGATCCACGATGTAGTTCATGACCTTCAGCATCGTCTGCCGCCGCTGCTCGATGGCCTGGATCATCCAGTTGGCCGAGTTCAACTTGTTCGAGATGAACTCCTTGTTCTCGCCATCGAACTTCTTCTTGTCGCGCGCGATCTCCTGGTAGGCCCGGCTGAGCTTCAGGCGTGGCAGATTCGCGTCGTTGAGGAACACGTGGTAGCGCGCGTCAATCTTGTCGACGATCAGGTCGGGGATGATGTAGATGTCACTCGCGCCACTGTAGATGAGGCCGGGCTTCGGATCGAGCTTCGCGATCTCATCCGCGGCGCGCTGGACATCGGACGGGCTGATGCCGAAGCGCTTCGAAATCTCGCTCCACCGGTGATTGATCAGCTCCTCGAAGCAGTCCCGAACCAGCCGAAACGGTACTGAATGCTCCAGGCCGGCCTCCCGGAGCTGCAACATCAGACACTCGCGCAGATCACGTGCTCCCACGCCCGGTGGATCCAGCTGCTGCACGATCATCAGCATCGCATCCGATTCGGCTGCGGAGTACGGTGTGTACTGGTCCTCATCGATCCCCGAGGCTTCCGCGGCCTTCTCAATCATCTCATTGATGCCGGCCGTGATCTCGGCGACGCCACACGACAGGTAGCCGTCATCGTTGATGTTGCCGATGAATTCATCCGCAAGGAGCGTCTGGCGCGGCGTCAGATCCAGGAGCGTGACTTGATCGCGCAGATGGTCGCCCAGGTCCCGCGACTCGACCGTAACGGGCTCGTAGTACTCCTTCTCCTCGTGCTCCTCGCGCCTTCCACCCGCGTCGAAGCCATCCAGCAGGATCTCCTCCCAGTCGATCTCGTCCTTCTCGCGGATCTTCTCGGGCTGCTCCTCGGTCGCTTCGCCTTCCTGTCCGTCGTTCTCGGTACCCTCTTCCTCGTCATCCTCGTCCGCTTCCACCAGATCCAGGAACGGATTGTTGAGAAGCTCCTGCTTGAGGTGATTCTGCAGGTCGAGCAGGGGCATGTAGAGAAGATCCATCGCCTGGTAGAGACGCGGATTGATCTTCAGCTCCTGCTTGAGCGACGTATGCTGCCCGAGACCCGGCTTCATGCTGCGGGCTCGCTGGAGGTGCCGTCGAGAGACGAGAGCGGCTGCGGCACCCCCTGTCGCGCGACGCGTGCAGGCGGCGGCGGTGGCGGCGCACCGTCTCCACTTTCCTCCGCGAACCGTGAGCGCAGCCGCGCCGTCAGCGTCGGTCCCAGGTAGACCTCTGACACCGTGTCATCGAACACGAGATCGCGCACACTCCCGGACACTTTCACCTGACCGTCGAACATGATGTAGGCGCGATCGACGATATCCAGCGTCTGCTCCACGTTGTGATCCGAGATGAGCACGCCAATGCCGCGGTGCCGCAGACCCGCCACGATGCCCTGAATGTCGTGTACCGCGATCGGATCGACCCCGGCGAATGGCTCGTCGAGCATCATGAACTTCGGCTCCGTTACGAGCGCACGGGTGATCTCGAGGCGGCGGCGCTCGCCACCCGAGAGGGCGTATGCCTTGCTGTGTCGCAGATGCTTGATACTGAGCTCATCGAGAAGTTTCTCGAGACGCGCCTGCCGTTGAGCATTGGACAGCGGCAGCGTCTGCAGAATAGCCATGATGTTTTCTTCCACGGATAATTTGCGGAAGATGGACGGCTCCTGCGAGAGGTATCCAATCCCCAGCCGGGCGCGCTTGTACATCGGCATCGTCGTGATGTTGTTGCCGTCGAGGAAGATGCCTCCGGTCAGTGGCTGAATGAGGCCGACGATCATGTAGAACGTCGTGGTCTTTCCAGCCCCGTTGGGCCCAAGCAAACCAACAATCTCTCCCTGCTGCAGCCGCACGGCGACGTCGTTCACCACCCGACGGCGGCGGTACATCTTGACCAGTCCCCGCGCCTCGAGCACACTGTCACGCCCTGCCGGCGTCGCCGTCGTCGCCGGATCAACGACCGCCATGTGCTCACCCGTATGACGAAGCACCTCGGCGACGCCGACGCGCACGCTGGCGAGCTCCGACCACAGCGATTCCGCGATCCGAATCGGGGCATCGGGTGATGCAAATCCGCCCGGCGGCAGGCTGATCACGCCATCACTGACCAGCCGCGGCAGCACCGAAATCGCGAGATGCTGACGGACTTCATCGAGGCCCAGACGTCCCGCTTCGTGGTCGGCGTCCCTCCCTTCACTGCGCAACGCACCGAGGTGGTCGTCGCGATAGCGAATGGCCACATCGTTGAGGGTGGTAGTGCCGTTCTCCGCCGCCGAGGAGATCAGTGCCTCGACAGCCAGCGCGGTCGATCGGTCTCCTGCGCTCAGCGCCGAGACGAGCGCTTGTACCCGCGGCGAAGCGTTCGCGAGGCCGTCCGTTGGACCGCGATCGGTGGAATCATTCATTGGGGACGCTCCGCGCCGGGTTTCCTGCCGGAAGGCTCCGGACGCGTGGGTGGCGTTCGCGTGGGCAATGGGACTGCTGGCCGGTCTCGCTCAGTGGCCGGGACGATAGTTCCCTGCTCTTCAATGACGTTTTCCGCGGCGCGCGCCGTGGATTCCAGAAAGAGTCCCGTCGCCTTGCCGTCTACGGAGACCGTATTGACCTGCTGCTCGTCGAAACGCACGGTAATCGTGTCCCCGCGCACGTAGTTCACACCCGGGACGGCGGACGGTCCCTGACTCGAGGGGATCTGATAGAAGGAACTCGCCTCGCCGATGGCCTTCAGCGATCGAAGCTTCGGCCGACGCGTCGTGTCACCAGCCGCGACGGAATCGAAGCGTGCGATGATGGTGTCACCACGGATCCAGTCCTTCTCCACGGAACGAGAGATCTTGTTGGAGTCCGGTGCGCTCTGCGCTACCGCAAGGCGGATGGCATGCACCTCCGACACCCGCTGTCCCGGCATCCGGACATCGATGGAATCCGCGATCATGTCCTGCGCCGGCGAGACCGCCCGTGCACGGGACTTCCCCCACGCGAACGCGCGTTGCAGTGCATTCCCCAGTACCCGCAAGTCGATGGTGTCGGCCTTGAGATCGAGGTCTTCGCTCACCGCATGGGCATCACCGGATGACAGCACCCGCTCGAGCTTCCGGAGTCGTGACTGCACATCGATCACTCGACCGGTCAGTGTGAATGGCTTCTCGCCCCGGCTCTCGATGGCTGGGGTGCGCATGAGGCGCGCGACTTCGCGGCCGCTGTCCAGCAGTGCCGAGTCGCCGGTTGCCAGCATATCAGGCCGGGTGATCTCCACCTTGCCGGACGCGAAGACCAGGCTGTCCCCATCCATGATCACCGTGTTCGCGATCAGGTCAACGGTATCGCTCTTCGCGATGGTGCGCCCGGGCGTGGTGTCCCGCTGAATCAACTTGATGCGCGGCCGTCCTGGCGCCACGACCCTGGTGCGAGGGCGCACATTCGGGATCACCCTGAAATATTCGAGCGTGGGGCCGCGCATGGTCGAGCCGTTAGGCATCGACGCGACCACGTCGCCTTCGGCGAGGAGCCGATCTTCCACGGTCCAGTAGGTCGCGCGCCGCGAATTCACTTTCGCGCGCGGCTCGGAGTAGCGCACGTTGCCGATGAGATACCACACGCGCTGATCGCCGTAGTATTCCGCACTGTCCGCAATGAGCGTGATGTTCTGCGCCTTGCAGAACGCGTCCACACCGGCACCGAGGAAAATGTTCGATTGGCCGCTCGGCAGCTTGATCACCTGCAGCCTGGTGTCGGCATTGACCGAGCGCCGGAATTCAAAGATGCACCGGCCCTCGGTATTTTGGGCGCCCACCGGCGTGGTGATGAGCATGGCGGCGACCGCCACGACGGCAACGGAGAGAATCCGCCTCATTGGCCGGGCACTGTCACGGCACCACGGCCGCTCGCGCCCTTGAGCACGCGGATGTTCGTCATGTCGGGGTCTGACACAAAGCCGATCCCGCGCAGAATGTTGCCGGGCTCCGTCATTACGAAGGCGCTGTCGCTCGAAATCTCGTTCCGCACCTCGTCATAACGCAGTTGTTCCGTCACCAGCCGGCGACCATCGACGGAGACGACGATGACGTTGCCGCGACCTTCCATGCTGCCGAGACGCGTGTTGTAGCTGCCCTCCTTCGCCGTGAGGACCGAGCTTTTTGCCCCCTGCTGCGTGAAGAAGGTCACCTTCACGACGATCAGCTCGATGCGAGTGTTCTCGTCGAAGAAAAACGCGGTATCCGCGAGGAGCTCCGCCCGCAGCAATCCGAGATCGGTAAGCAGTGAACGTGCCTTGAACATCACCTGGTCGGCGCTGTCGGCCATCTTCGACGTCAGGGCGACCGGCGTCGTCTTGCCCTGCTCACAGGCAGCGAGGGCGCCCACGGTCAGGACCGCAGAGATGAGGAGCAGGCGACGGCTCATGCCACCCCCGCGCGCATCAAGTCGTGCAAGTGAACCACACCAACGAGTTCCTCCTGGTGATCGACGACTGGCATGGCCATGATGCCATGCTTTTCCATGGTGTGCACGACGGCACTGCCGAGATCGTCCGCGTGCGCGACCTTCGGGTTCGGGGTCATGACGGACTTGACCTCAATGGAAAATACCTGCTCGGTGTGCTCCATGAGTCGCGACAGGTCGCCTGCTGTGACAACGCCCATCACACCGCGATTCCCGTTGGACACAATCACGATGCCGCGTCGCGCGGCCAACTGAACGATCGCCTCCCGCATGGTGGCGGTCGGCGGCAAGACCGGAAGGGCATCCGTCAGCATGACGTCTGATACCCGCGTGAGGAGCCTCCGTCCCAGCATGCCGCCGGGATGCAGCTTCGCGAAATCCTCGCGCCGAAACCCCTTCTCCTCAAACACCGCGACCGCCAGGGCATCCCCCAGCGCGAGGGCAGCCGTTGTGCTCGACGTGGGCGCCAGATCCAGGGAACACGCCTCCTCTTTCACCCACGCGTCCAGGGTGACATCGGCGAGTTTCGCCAGCGTTGATCCACTGTTCCCGCAGATGGCGATGGTCTTCACACCCACGCGCTTGATGTGCTCCATCAGGGACAGCAGCTCCATCGACTCACCACTCTTCGACAGTACGATCGCGACGTCCTCCGCGCCCACAATGCCGAGATCACCGTGGATGCTGTCCACCGGATGCAGAAAGGTGGCGAGTGTTCCCGTGGACGTCAGCGTCGCGGCGAGCTTGCGCCCGATGATTCCCGATTTTCCCACGCCGGCCACGATGACGCGTCCGGCACTGCCAACGATGAGACCCACCGCTTCCGCGAAGCGTGCGTCGAGCCGTTGCTCGACTTCGCTCAGCGCATCCCGCTCGATGCGCACGACTCGTCGGCCGCGCTCGATGAGCTGGTCGGCGTTCATGAACCGGGTTCGGTGGTGGGCATTGGCACCGAGCGCTCACTCACATACTTCTCCACGATCGCATCCCACTGGCCGCGGGCCTTCAACAATATTTCCGCGAACTCGCGCACCGCGCCGTGCCCACCATGTCGAACGAGCTGCAGTTTGGCGACCTGCCGGATTTCGGGAACGGCATTACCGACGGCCACGGGCAGCCCCACGATGCGGAGAATGCCGAGGTCCGGAAAATCGTCGCCGATGAAGGCCGCGTCGCGCGACTGAAGGCCGTGTCGCTCGAGAATCCGCGTGAAGGCAGGAAGCTTCCTCGCCTGGGCGTCCTGCTCCACGTCCTCGATCTGGAGCTCCATGCACCGAAGTCGAACGCTGTCGGACACTCTCCCGGTCACGACGGCGATCCGGATCCCCGCCTGCTTGAGGAAGTGAATCGCGAGCCCGTCTTCGATATGATAGCGCTTCATCTCGACGCGCTTCCCTTCGACGTCGCCGAGATACAGTCCGCCATCGGTGAGCACGCCGTCGACGTCAATGCCGACGAGCTTGATGTCGCGCGCGGCGCGATCGATCAGTCGCGAGCGCATGACCACACATCGACGGCCCTTTGCAACAGCGCATCGAGCGCATCCAGCGGCAGCATGTTCGGCCCATCGCTTGGCGCCTGATCAGGATTCGGGTGCGTCTCGAGAAAGAGACCACTCGCTCCCGCCGCGAGCGCGGCCAGCACGAGTGGCGGAATGAATTCTCTGGCGCCGCCGCTCGCGCCTCCCTCACCGCGACCCGGCTGCTGGACGCTGTGCGTCGCATCGAAGATCACAGCAGCGTCACAGGCGGCGCGGAGACGAGGAAAGGACCGCATGTCCACCACGAGATCTCCGTAGCCAAAGAAGGTGCCCCTCTCCGTCACGGCCACTTCGCTGCTTAAAGGGGCCGCGGATCGCACCTTGTCGAGTGCGCCGCGCATCCCTTCCGGGTGCATCCACTGGCCCTTCTTGACGTTGACCGGCTTACCCGTCGCGCCGGCCGCGAGCAGCAGGTCTGTCTGCCGGCAGAGGAATGCGGGAATCTGCAGCACGTCGGCGACCTCCGCGGCTGCCGCGCACTGCTCGGGGAGGTGCACGTCGGTGAGGATGGGCAGGCCGGTTTCGTGCTTCACCTTCGCGAGCGCCTCGAGACCGGCATCCATGCCCGGGCCGCGGGCCGCGCCGGCGTTCGAGCGATTCGCCTTGTCGAAGCTCGCCTTGTAAATGACCCCACCCGGCATCCGCTCGGCGACGCGTGCGAGATGCTCAGCAACGCGCAGATTCAATGCATCGCTTTCGACTACGCACGGTCCTGCGATCAGAAACAAGCCGTCGCGGGGGAAAAGGCGTCGCTCGTTCAATCGGCGGCCTCGACCAGTGTCTGCTTCACCAGCTGCCGTTCCTCGCGCTGCCGCTTCCCCTGCACCGCCGCGGCAATGAAACCCGCGAAGAGCGGATGCGGACGTGTGGGTCGGGAGCGCAGCTCGGGGTGAAACTGGCAGCCAAGGAACCACGGGTGATCAGCGAGCTCGACGATCTCCACGAGCGAGCCGTCGGGCGACAGCCCTGACAGGCGCATGCCGTGCGACGCCAGTTGATCCCGATACCGGTTCGATACTTCATACCGATGGCGATGGCGTTCGCTGACTTCGGGGACGCCATACGCTTCGGCGGCTTTCGAACCCCGAAGCAGACGACAGGGATACGTACCGAGGCGCATGGTGCCTCCCATGTCGGTCACGTGCTGCTGCGACTCCATCAGGGAGATCACAGGATTGTCGCATTCGGGCGCAAACTCCGTCGAGTGACTGTCGTCGAGACCCACCTCGTGGCGTGCGAACTCGATGATCGCCGTCTGCATACCGAGACAGATACCGAAGAATGGCAGGTCGGTTTCGCGGGCATGGCGAATGGCTTCCACCATGCCGTCCACGCCGCGGACGCCGAATCCGCCGGGGACGAGCAGCCCATGATACTGGCTCAGAATGTCTCTGGCTCGTTCGGCGCTGGTGAACAGGTCGCTCGACATCCAGGCAATATCCACCCCGACATCGTTGCCAATGCCACCGTGGATGAGCGCCTCCTGCACGCTCTTGTAGCTGTCGACGAATTCGGTGTACTTGCCGACGACGGCAATGCGTACGCGATCCGAGGGATGCGTCACGCGCTGGACCATTTTCCGCCAGGGTCCGAGATCGGGCGCGGTGCCGCCGAGGTGTAACCGCGTGACGACGTTGGCATCGAGCCCCTGTTCGTAAAACGACAGAGGGATCTGGTAAATGGTGGGCACATCCCGGCTCTCGATCACCGCGCCGAAGTCCACGTTGCAGAACAGGGCGATCTTCCGCTTCACGTCATCGCCCAGTGGGCGCTCGGTCCGGCAAATGAGAATATCGGGCTGAATTCCGATTTCCATCAACTCGCGCACCGAGTGCTGCGTCGGCTTGGTCTTCACCTCGCCCGCGGCGGCGATGTACGGCACGAGCGTGAGGTGCACGAACAGCGCGTTGTCGCGGCCGACTTCCTGGCGGAACTGCCGGATGGCCTCGAGAAACGGCTGGGACTCGATATCACCGACCGTACCACCGACTTCCACAATGACGACATCGTTTTCAGTGGCAATACGGCGGATCGCCGACTTGATCTCGTCGGTGATGTGCGGGATGACCTGGACGGTGGAGCCGAGGTATTCGCCGCGCCGCTCCTTGGTGATCACGTTCAGGTAAATACGGCCCGTCGTGACGTTGTTCGCCTGCGAGAGCGAGCGATCGATGAAGCGCTCGTAGTGTCCGAGATCGAGATCTGTTTCGGCGCCGTCGTCGGTGACGAACACTTCGCCGTGCTGAAACGGCGACATCGTGCCGGGATCGACATTGAGATAGGGGTCGAACTTCATGATGGTCACGCGGAAGCCGCGCTCCACCAGCAGACGCCCGAGGGATGCGGCCGCAATGCCCTTGCCAAGCGAGGAGACGACGCCGCCGGTGACGAAGATGTATTTAATCGGCAGCGTGTTCATCGGGCCCTCCTCCTGAGGTGGTCGTTAACCTCGTAAAGGTAAGGCTTTCGCCCGATTTTCGGGAGCGATGGTACAGAAATCGCTGGAACGCCCCGACTTTCGTCGCCCCAGGTCCGCGTACCTGGTCAGCCGCGGCCGGCCGCGAAGTCCCCCCAGCGCGCGTTCGCACGCTCCAGATCGTCTTCGGTGTCGATTCCGGAACCCGGAGTGTCCGCGATCTCGGCCACTCCCATGGCGAGTCCGGCGGCCAATGGCCGCAGCTGTTCCAGCCGCTCGATCCGCTCCAGCGCATGCGGTGGCAGGCTCACCCACCTTTGAAGGGCGTCCCGCGTGTACGAGTAGAGCCCGATATGCTGTCGAACGTTGAGGTCGCGCGTCTCCCGGTCAGCCCCATCGCGCAGGAACGGAATCGGAGCCCGCGAGAAATACAGCGCTCGTCCGTCATCGCCGACCACGACCTTCACGACGTTCGGGGATTCGAGTATCGCCGCGTCAGCGGACACTGCCGCAGTGCCGAGCGGGAAGCGTCCACCCCTGATGACGTCGCAGGCACCGCGGACCGCGTCCGCCGACACGAAGGGTTCATCACCCTGCACATTCACGATGAGGTCGTACGTGCAATATGCGGCCATCTGAGCCACTTCGGCCGCACGATCGGTCCCACTGGGATGATCGGTCCGCGTCATGACGACCTCGGCGCCGGCGTCGCGGGCCACGCGCGCCACCTCCTCCGAATCGGTGGCAATCACGCAGCGGTCGGCCACGCGCATTGCCGTCACCCGCTCCCACACTCTCACCACCAGGGGCACGCCCGCCAGGAGTCGAAGGGGCTTCCGCGGAAGCCGTGTCGCGCCGATACGGGCCGGGATGACGGCCAGGGTCTTCATGGCCGCCTCAGCTACTTCGCGAGTGCCAGGCCAACGGTGAATTTGGACTCGCGGGTTCGCGGATCGACGGCGTAGTCGAAGCGGACAACGCTCACCGAGATCCGCGCTCCCACGTTCTGCTCGTACCTGGGAAGCCCACCAATACCGGCCGAGCCGATGGCGTGGCGCAGGGAAAACACCGGCACGCCGAGATACTTGATCACGAGCCGATCGATAGGTATGTGGTACAGGCTCTCGATGAACAGGAGATGATCGCCGCCAAACTCGAGGAGGTCGAACGTCCCCAGCGTGCCGCTGCCGCCCAGGTACGCGAACCGCTGCGGTGGGGCCGGATCGCCGGCAGTGCCGACCAGGTGCATCTCGAGATCGAAGCTCTGCGTTCCGAACGTCGGGAGGTGCACGTCAGCATTGGTAGTGCTTTGCACCGAGAATCTCCCACTTCCGGGGAACGTGGGCGACGAGAACGGAATCTCGAGTGTGCTGGATAGCTCGAGCTCCACGCCAGCGGATTCCCAGCGAGCCTCCACGCCGGTAAGCGCCGATGTGATGGTCCCACGAAACACCGCGGGATTCGGTCGGAGCATGCCCTCGAGCGTGTCTTTGCGGCCAGTAACGCTGTAAGGCGCCGAGGTCGCATTCAAGCCCGGCCCAACGGACCACGCGCGCTCAAGACGGCCGCCGATAAACGGCGTCACTTCCGCGGACATGGTCTCCCAGCGACGGTGCGCTCTCGCCTCCAGCCGATCTGCCCGGTAGTAGTTCCGCGTGTCCTTGCCGAGCGCGAAGCTGGTGAGCGAGTTCACGATGTCGCTGCGAATCCAGCGATCGTTGGAATAGGTAGAGCGTCCCACGAACGCATCGAAGAGGAAGCGCCGGTCGGTTTCCGCGCGCAGCTCGAGCGATGGATCCACCTTCCCGAGGTCGGTGCGCCACGTGGCGATGGGGTCGATCTCGATGGGAGTAGGAAACAGCCGGACGGTCGGTCCAGCCCGAAGCGACAGCCCGTTCACGCGATCGTACGATGGGATGCGAACGCCGAACACTCCCGGAAGAATGATCGCCTGGTTGTCCCGCAATCCAAGGGACCGGTAGTCGAGCGCCAACCCCCTGGCCGTCGGATAGATGGCAAAGGTGTTATCGCGAAAGCTGAGCTGGCCACGGCCCACATACGCCAGTGCGGAGTTGTAGACGGCTCCTCCAATCGCAACGGCGCGACCTTCGATGCGCGCGCCGGGATGAAGGAACAGATCACCGTCCACGACCACGAGGTCGCCCTTCACGTTGCCCTCGATGGTGACGTCGGCGCCAATGACGACGACGCTCGACGCAAACGAGGAATCGCGCGTGAGCTCCAGCAGAGCGCTATCCGCACGGTAAATCACCACGGGACGGGAGCCCAGTACCGACCGGAGCAGGCGACCACTGCGGCCAGGGCCGGCGTCGCGCACGTACGGGGTCTGCTGCGCGCCGACCGGCATCGCCCACAACAGCAACACCGTCGTCCACTGGATTCTGTTCACAGTACCCGCTCGAGAAAGTTCGCGATCAACGTCTTGCCGCCCTGCGTCATGATCGATTCCGGGTGAAACTGAACACCCCACACCGGATGCCCGGTATGCCGCATGGCGTGAATCTCTTCCGGATCGTCCACCGACACGGCGGTCACCGCAAGATCCTTCGGCAGGGACGAGCGCTCCACGATGAGGGAATGGTAGCGCATCACCTCGAGTGGTGCCGGAAGCCCCTGAAACAGGTCCGTGCCATCGTGCGTGATGCGCGACGTCTTACCGTGCATCGGCCCCCGCGCCCGAATCACGCGACCGCCGTACGCCTCCGCGATTGCCTGGTGTCCCAGGCAAACCCCCAGCATCGGTATGTCTGCACCCCAGCGAACTATTACCGGCACCGTCACCCCGGCGTTCGCGGGCGTGCCTGGCCCCGGAGAAATGACCACGGCATCGGGAGCCATGGCCCCGACCTCTTCAACGCCGATCGCGTCGTTTCGCCGGACCACCGGATCAGCGCCAAGCTCGCCCAGGTACTGGACGAGGTTGTAGGTGAACGAGTCATAATTGTCGATGACGAGAATCATTTACGGGCGCGGATGGAACTGCCGATGAACGGATCGCAGATACTCGCGATCGACGTGGGTGTAGATCTGCGTGGTCGCGATGTCCACATGACCAAGCATTTCCTGCACCGCGCGGAGATCCGCACCCGCCTCGAGCAGGTGCGTCGCGAACGAATGTCGCAGCGTGTGGGGCGTCACGCGCTTCTCCAGTCCCGCCGTTTCGACATGTTTTCGCAGGATCTTCCATGCGCCCATGCGCGAGAGCGGCTGGCCGCGAGCATTGAGAAAAAGTACGCCCTTCCCTGCCCCCCGCTCCAGCCTTGGCCGCAGCTCGCGCAAGTAGACCGCCAGCGCTCCGATGGCACTCCGGCCGATCGGCACCAGGCGCTCCTTGCTTCCCTTGCCGAACACCCGGACAAGTTTCTGGTCGAGCAGCAGGTCGCGCACCGAGATGGAAATCCATTCGGAAACCCGGAGTCCCGCACCGTAGGCCAGCTCCAGCATCGCGCGGTCGCGGAAGACGAACGGCTCCTCCAGCGCGGGGGCGGCAAGGAGAGCCATCGTCTCCTGCACGGTCAGCACATCCGGTAGCGTCCGCCAGCGCCTGGGCGTCTCCAGCCGCTCGCTGGGATCCTTGCGCACGTGACCCTCGGCGAGCAGGAAGCGAAAATAGCCACGGATGGCCGACACGTTTCTGCGAATCGATGCCGGTGCCAGTCCGAGGTCCTTGAGATGGTAGACATAGCTGCGCAGCATCGCGGCGGTGATGCCCGTTGGAGCTGTCACGCCCTTCGCCCGGACATACCCGGTTAACCGAAGGAGATCGCGCTGGTACGCGTCGTCCGTCAGTGGAGAATGTCCCTTCTCGAGGCGCGTGAAGTCCTGAAAGCGCTCAACGAGAAAAGCGCGACTGACATCATCAGCGACCATCATGATCATGAGGTGCGTTTGCGCCGGACAAACCAGATGACCCCGCCTGCCGCCAGCACCACTCCGGCGACGAGCGCCGCGTAGCGGCCGATCACCGCGAACCGCGTCCCGAACTCCGACCAGTTCTCACCGACGCTGAACGCCAGCCATGTGATGGCACCATACCAAATGGCCGAGGCGATCCCCATCCAGATGAGCGCCGGGATGGCCGAGATGTGCATGGCACCTGCAAAGGGCGGCACGATGGAGCGCACGCCCGGCACGAACCGGCTCAGAAACAGGGCCGCATAGCCGTAGCGCCCGTACAACCTCTGCATCTTCTCGCGCGCGTCGTCGTTATCGGAACGCGTGAACTTCCGAATGACGGCCGGTCCGTAGCGATGTCCCACGAAATACATCACCGTGACGCCGATCATGTTGCCCGTCCACGTCGCGAGAAACGAGCCGAGCACGCTGCCCTTTCCCCGCGCTGCCAGAAAGCTGCCGAAGGCAACGACCGTGTCTGCGGGCAGCGGCGGAAAGAAGTTCTCGGCCATCGCAAACATGCCAAGGGCGACATACAGCGCTGCAGTCGGGAGCGACTGAAGCCATTCCAGGACGCCGCTCATGCCGCGCCGCGCGGCGCGGCGACAAGTGTTGCAACGGCCATGCAGGCAATCCCCTCGCCTCTGCCAATCCAGCCCATGCCTTCGTTGGTCTTCCCCTTGATGCTCACCGCGGCAACCCCGACGCCGAGCGCACGCGCAAGTGCCGCCGCCATTGCTGCGCGGTGCGGCGCGATCCGCGGCTGCTCGAGCACGACGACCACATCCACCTGCTGTACTATCCATCCCGCCGTGCGCGCGCGCGCGACTCCGGCCCCGAGCATTGCCAGCGAATTACGTCCGCGATTGGCCAGATCGGTATCGGAGAACATTTCGCCGATATCACCCAGTGCGGCCGCGCCGAGAATCGCGTCGGTCAGCGCGTGGGCAATTGCGTCGCCGTCAGAGTGGCCCGCCAGATGTGTGTCGCCGGGAATGGCAATGCCCCCGAGGACGAGCGGGCCTCCCTCCGCAAAGCGATGCGAATCGTATCCAATCCCAACGCGGGTGGTCGAGATACTGGCCGCGGCCACGGGGGAGTTCCGGGCCGACGCACTCGCCTGATCGGGGCGACCCGCACTCGGGGCCGTCAGCAGCGCCGCGGCCGCTTGCGCGCCAGCGAGCTTCGGCGCCGTCAGCCCGACCTTGCGCAGTAACCGGTTTGCGGAGGTATCCTCGCGCTCCGCCAGGGCAATGAAGATGTCGAGGTCGGTGACGACGTCGCCGCCACGCTGAGTGGACAGTACGCTCGCCCGCTGGAGTATGTCTTCCGCGATACCTCCGATCTCCACCGTGAGCATCGACCCGCTTCCCTGGCCGACCTTGAGATACGAGAGCGCTTCCTGATGCACGGCCTGCGATGAGGCGCCGAGTGCCGTGCAGGCGCGTGCGACCGCAGAGTCGGGGGTTTGCAGGAGGCCGAGCAGGAGATGAATGCTGTCGAGCGTCGCGTGGTTGCGATTCTCGACTTCCGTCATGGCCAGGTCGATGGCCCGGCGCGCGGCGGCGTCGAAGCGGACTGCCACGCTAACGTGCCGGGACGGGCACGCCGGGCGTCAACTACGCCTCGAAGCGCTTGACGGCGAGGCTCACGTTGTGGCCGCCGAACCCAAAGCTGTTGCTGAGCGCTGCCGTCACGTTCCGCGTGACCGGTGCATTCACGGTGTAGTTCAGATCGCACTCCGGATCGGGATTCTGATAATTAATCGTCGGTGGAATCTGGCCATCGCGGACCGCCAGGGTGCTGAAAATGAACTCGACCGCGCCTGCTGCGCCCAGCATGTGTCCCGTGGCGCCCTTGGTGGAACTGACGTTGAGATCACGCGCGTGTTCCCCGAAGACCGCCTTGATGGCCCTGGTCTCGTTCTTGTCATTGGCGGGAGTGGACGTGCCGTGCGCGTTGATGTACTGGAGCGTCGCCGGCGTCAGCCCCGCATCAGCCATGGCCCGCTTCATGGCGCGTTGTGCTCCCTCGCCGTCGGGTGCCGGCGCCGTGAGATGATGGGCGTCCCCGGTAGCACCGTAGCCGGCGATCTCCGCGTAGATCCTGGCGCCGCGCCGCTGCGCATGCGTCAGCTCTTCCAGAATGACAATGCCCCCGCCTTCGCCCATGACGAAGCCATCTCGCTCTCGATCGAAGGGGCGCGAGGCCGTCTCGGGGCTGTCGTTCCGCTCGGACAACGCCTTCATGTTCGCGAAACCGCCGATCGCCATCGGTGTCACGGTGGCTTCGGCACCACCGGTGATCATGACGTCGGCATCACCGTACTGAATAGTGCGGAAGGCATCACCAATCGCATGCGCACTCGTGGCGCAGGCCGACACCGTCGCGTAGTTGGGCCCCTTCGCGTTGAAGCGCATGGACACGATGCCCGCCGCGATGTCCGCGATGAACATCGGGATAAAGAATGGCGAGATCTTCGATGGGCCACGATCGCGATACACGTCGTGCTGCTCCTCGAAACTCTTGAGACCGCCGATGCCGCTGCCGACAATGACGCCGACGCGATCCGGATCGAGGCCGGGATGGTCCACGAGGTTGGCATCCGTCATCGCCTCGATGGCCACCGCCACGGCGTACTGCGTGTAGATATCGGCACGCTTGGCTTCTTTCCGATCCATGTACGCGAGCGGATCGAAGCCCTTCACCTCGGCGGCGAAGCGTACCGGAAACTTCTCGGCGTCGAACTTGGTGATGGGCGCGGTGCCCGATGTGCAGGCCAGGAGCGCACGCCAGGTCGTCGCCACATCGTTGCCGACGGGCGTGATGGCACCCACGCCAGTAACGACGACCCTGCGCTTCATCAGGCGGTGACCTTGGTGTTCAGGTATGCGATCGCATCACCGACCGTACGGAGCTTCTCGGCGTCCTCATCGGGGATGTCGATATTGAATTCCTTCTCGAATTCCATCACGAGCTCGACGATGTCCAGGCTGTCGGCGCGAAGGTCCTGCATGAAACTCGCTTCGTTGGTGAGCTTCTCGCGCTCGACACCGAGCTCCTTCTCGATAATGTCGCGCACGCGGTCGCCGTGATCGGCCATGGAAACGTTCCTCTGATGATAAGGTGAAGAGTGCGTAAAGATAACGTGTTATCGAGCGAAGTCACATGACCATGCCACCATCGACGACGAAGACCTGCCCCGTGATATAGGATGCGTGGTCCGACGCCAGAAACGCCACCGTGGCCGCGATATCCGCCGGGGTCCCTAGCCGCTCCAGCGGGATCTGGGCACTGAGGGCCGTTCGCGCTTCCGCCGTGAGTCCGGCGGTCATGTCGGTCTCAATGAAGCCGGGCGCCACCGCATTGGCGAGGATGTTTCTCGAGGCGAGCTCTTTCGCGACCGACTTGGTCAGTCCAATGAGGCCCGCCTTGCTCGCCGCGTAGTTCGCCTGACCCTTGTTGCCAATAATGCCGACGACGCTCGCAATGTTGATGATGCGCCCCCAGCGACGCTTCATCATTCCCCGTGACGCGGCGCGGATGGTCGCGAAGGCCCCGCGCAGGTTGGCGTCGAGCACCATGTCCCAGTCTTCATCCTTGAGACGGAACATGATGTTGTCGCGCGTAAGTCCTGCATTATTCACGAGAATGTCCACCGACCCAAAGCTCTCCTCGACGTCGGCGACCAGCTTTGTGATGGACCCGGTATCCGTCACTTCGCAGGCGAAGCCGCGCGTCTCGCGGCCGATCTCGCCCGCCACTCCCTTCGCCTTGTCCAGATCGCGACCCACGACCGCGACACGCGCCCCGCTCGCCGAGAGTGTTTCCGCAATGGCCCGCCCAATGCCGCGCGTGCTTCCGGTGACCAGCGCTACCCGCCCGCTGAGATCGATATTCATGCCGCCATCTTCAGGAGGAGGGTCTCTACTTCGCTCGCTGTGCCGCAGGTGGCGGTCGTGATATGCGGAGCAATCCGGCGCGCGAGACCGCTCAGCACGCTTCCAGGTCCCATCTCCACGAATAACGCATCCGGGAAAGCGGCCGCCATATTCTGCATCACATGCGTCCATCGCACGGGCGCCGTCAACTGCTGGGCGATGCGCTCGCGGGCATCGGTGGCGGTGGTCGTGGGCTCGGCGGTCACGTTCGAAAAGACCGGTGAGCCCGGATCGACGAACCGGGTCTTGTAGAGCGCCGAGCGGAGACCGAGGCTGGCGGGCGCCATCAGGGGCGAGTGGAATGCGCCGCTGACGTTGAGGCGCACCGCTCGCCTGGCACCGGCGGCTTTGGCGAGCGCCATGGCACGCTCGACGGCGGCCACCTCGCCCGAAATGACTACCTGCTCCTGCGAGTTGTAATTCGCCGGCACGACCTTGGCATCGCCTGCCGAGGCCCGCTCGCAGAGTTGCTCGATGGGTTCACTGAGTACGCCTAGGACGGCAGCCATCGCGCCTGGCGTGGCTTCTCCCGCCTTGAGCATTAACTCGCCTCGACTGCGAACGAGACGGACGGCGTCTTCGAGCGCGAGCGAACCGACCGCATGATAGGCGGTGTATTCGCCCAGCGAATGGCCCGCCGCCGCCTGCACGTTCGCTCCGAGTGAGGACCGAACCGCTGCCCACACTGCGGCTCCATGTGTCAGGAGCGCCGGCTGCGCGTTGTGCGTGAGAGTGAGCTGGTCGGCGGGTCCGTCAAAGCACAGCGTGCTGAGGGGAAATCCCAGCGCGGCATCCGCACGCTCGAACACTTCACGCGCTGCGGGGAACGCCGCAGCCAGATCCTTTCCCATGCCCGGCGCCTGCGAACCCTGGCCGGGAAACATGAGCACGACGCCGGTACTCAGAACCGAACCACCACGGACGCCCAGGTGAAGCCGGCGCCGAATGCGACCAGGAGCACGGTCATCCCCTCGGTGATGCGCCCGCTCTCGAGCGCTTCGCTGAGGGCGATGGGGATGGTAGCCGAAGAGGTATTGCCGTACTTCTCCACGTTCACGAACACCTTGTCCATCGAGATATTGGCGTGCTTCGCCGTGGCCTCAATGATCCGAATGTTGGCCTGGTGCGGGATCATGAGGTCGACGTCCTTGCCGGTGAGGCGCGCGGCATCCAGTGCGCGGTCCGCGGCCTCCGCCATGGAGCGAACGGCATGCTTGAACACCTCTCGTCCCGCCATTTTCACATAGTGGGAGCGACCGTCGAGCACTTCCTGCGAGAACGGATTGGTTGAACCGCCGTGCGGCCGATACAGCAACTCGGCGAGCTTGCCGTCGCTGCGCATGAACGAGGAGAGAATGCCCTTGTTCCCGCGCGTGGTGCGCTTCAGCACCGTCGCGCCGGCGCCGTCGCCGAAGAGGACGCAGGTGGAGCGGTCCTTCCAGTCCACGATGGAGCTCATCTTCTCCGCGCCAACGACGAGCGCCGTTTCGGCGACCCCGCTCATGATCATCCCTTCGGCGACCGTGAGGCCATACAGGTAGCCCGAGCAGGCCGCCGAGATGTCGAACGCGGCTGCCCGGGAAGCCCCGAGCTCGGCTTGAAGATCAACCGCGGTGGCTGGCAGCAGCCGATCGGGGGTGGCGGTGCTGAAGACGATGACATCGATCTCGCCCGCGTTCGTCCCCGCTCGTTCCATCGCGGTGCGTGAGGCTTCCGCGGCCATGGAGCACGTGGTCTGTCCTGGCTGCGCAATGCGTCGTTCATGAATGCCGGTCCGCTCGACGATCCAGTCGTGGGACGTCTCGAGACCCAGGCTGCCGAAATCGTGATTGGTCATGATGTGCGAAGGCACACCGCGACCGGTTCCCGCGAAATACGCGACCGGACGTTTCAAGCGGTCCCCGCCGGCGACGCCGCCAGCCGTCGTCCGATGTTCTCGTCCATCCTCGTCTCGACCGCCTGTGCGGCGACGCGGATGGCGTTCTTGATCGCGCGCGGCGACGACTTGCCGTGACAGATGATGCTGATGCCGCGGACGCCCAGCAGGGGCGCGCCACCATGCGCCGAATAATCCAGATTTCTGAACGCCTTCTGGAGCTGGTCGCGGTCCACGCCCGAGGCCGCGAGCATGCCGGCGATCATCGGCGCGACCGCCTCGTAGAACTTGAGCAGGACGTTGCCGACGAATCCGTCGCAGACGACCACGTCGACCGGCCCGCGATCGCTCCCGCCCATGGGCAGATCGCGTCCTTCGACATTCCCCTGAAAGTTGATGCCGGCGGACTGCAGGAGCTTGTACGCTTCTTTCGTGACGGCGTTGCCCTTCTCCTCTTCCTCACCGATGCTCAGCAACCCGACCACCGGATCTTTGCGTCCGAGGAGGTCCTCGGCGTAGACCACGCCGAGGCGGGCAAACTGCACCAGCTCGTCGGCGGAGCAGTCCACGTTGGCGCCGGAGTCGAGGACGACAATCGGCTGTCGTGCCGTTGGAAAGAGCGTGCTGATGGCTGGCCGCGTCAGGCCTTCATGCAGGCGGAACAGTACTGTCGATGCCGCCATCTGTGCGCCGGTGTTGCCGGCAGAGACGAAGGCGTCCGACTGATCGTCCGTCTGCATGCGCAAGCCGACCACCATCGAGCTGTTCGGCTTTTTCCGGAGCGCCGACGTCGGCTTGTCGTTCATCTCGATGACGTCAGGCGCTTCAACTATCTGGAGACGCCCGCGATGCGGTAGTGCGGCCGCGAGCTCGCCCTGCAGGAGCGAGTCGAGGGTTTGCTGAATGACCGCAGTGCGTCCGACGAGCTGAATTGTGTGGGCCGCGTCCAACTCCTGAATTGCGTGCAGCGCGCCCGCGACAGTCGCGTGCGGCGCGAGGTCACCCCCCATCGCGTCCAACGCGATGCGCGCCAAGGTTACGCTTCCCTGGCGGCGACTCGTTGCTCCTCACGATAGAATCCGCACTCCTCGCAGACGTGGTGCGGGCGCTTCATGCTCTGACACTGGGGGCACTTCTGGATGATGATCGGCGGAGCGGTCTTGTGCGTGTTACGAGCCCGCTTCTTACGCTTGGAGGTACGACGTTTCGGGACGGCCATGGTCGGAAGAAAAGGTAATGTGAACGATCAGGTCATTGGCGAGTCGGCGCGCGCCGTACGGAGCGCATCCCACCGCGGGTCGATTCGCGACGCACACTCGCACGTCGTTTCATTCAGATTGGTGCCGCAGCCGGGGCACAGTCCCTTGCAGTCTTCCCTGCAGAGGGAATAGGCCGGAGCCGCCAGCAACCACTGCTCCCGGACAGCCGGTCGCAGGTCCAACTTTGCCGCCCGGGAATCCAGACGGAAGATATCGGGATCGTCCGCTTCCTCATCGTCGGCTTCGGCGAAGAAGAAGTGTGATTCCTCCGAGACGTGCTGTTTCGTGTCCTGCAGGCACCGGCGGCAGTTGCCTTCGGTGTCTCCTTCAATATGGCCGCTGAAATAAAAACGACCTGACCCGGCTGCTGACAGACGTCCGGTGACCTGAACGGGACCAGCGGGCTTCAAATCTCCGTCGAGCCAGACGGGATCATCGGCCGCGAGCGCCCCACTGACCTGCGCCGCTTTCGTGTCGAGCTGACGTAAGTCGAATGACAGCATAGCCTATGAATCTACCGGCTCCCGAGGAATGGCGCAAGTTTGCGTGGGAGGCGGAGTTACAGGGGTTTGTCTCGGGGCGAGGTTCATATTCCTGCTGCGTACTGCGTACTGCGTGCTGCGTAAATTTCGCGGCCCCTGCCGTGTCGGGGAGGGCGCTCCCCGCGCGCTACTTTCCGCTGCCGGCCAGGTCGGATTCCGCAAAGAAGAAACGCGATTCGCGCTCGGCGTTCTCGTCCGAATCCGACGCGTGAATGGCGTTCCGTTCCTTCGATTCGGCGAATAGCTTCCGGACCGTCCCGGCTTCAGCTTCCTTCGGGTCGGTGGCGCCAATAGCCTTGCGGAGGGCTGCAACCGCTCCGTCGCGCTCCAGCACCATCGGCATGCACGTGCCCGACGTCATGAAGGACACGAGGGAGCCGTAGAACGGCCGTTCCCTGTGCACCTCATAGAAAGCCTGCGCCTGTCGCTCGGTGAGGCGCATGACGCGAGCAGCGACGAGTTTGAAGCCGCCCTGCTCGAGGTGCGCGAGAATCTTGCCGGCTTTGCCCGCGCCGAAGGCGTCGGGCTTGATGATGGTCAGAGTGCGGAGGGACATCGAATTCGAGTTTTGTGTGTGGTAAAGTGAACTTCTCGGCTGCGTGCTGCGTGCTGCGTGCTGCGTGCTGCGTGAGTCCCGTACAGGCTGTTGCTCCAGGATCTGAATATGTGGCGCGACAGAGTTCGCGAAATTCACGCCGGACGCATCACGCAATACGCAGCCGATTACGAAATATGCTTTCTGAGGAGCCCTACCACATCCTTCGGCCGTTTCGCGACGGCAATGCCCGCGTCCTCGAACGCCTGAATTTTTTCAGCAGCCGTACCCGCTGACCCTGAAATGATGGCGCCGGCATGACCCATCCGTCGGCCCGGCGGCGCCGTTTGACCCGCGATGAACCCGACCACGGGTTTCTTCATGTGCGCCTTCACAAAGGCGGCTGCTTCCTGCTCATCGGTGCCACCGATCTCGCCCATCATCGCGACCGCCTTCGTATGGGGGTCGGCCTCGAACGCTGCCAGACAATCGATGAAGTTCGTCCCGTTGATCGGATCGCCACCGATGCCGACGCACGTCGTCTGTCCGATGCCCGCGTTCGTGAGCTGGTTCACGATCTCGTAGGTCAGCGTGCCGGAACGGCTCACGAGGCCCACCGGCCCCGCCGTGCAGATCCGGCCTGGTATGATGCCGACCTTCGACATGCCAGGGGTAATGAGACCAGGACAATTGGGTCCAATGAGCCGCGCGCCCTTTTCCTTCACGTACGGGTAGACGCGCATCATGTCCAGGACGGGCACACCCTCGGTGATGCACACGATGAGCGCGATGCCGGCGTCCGCGGCCTCCAGCATCGCGTCTGCCGCGTACATCGGTGGCACATAGATCACGCTCGTGTTGGCGCCCGTCGCCTGCACCGCCTGCGCGACCGTATCGTAGATCGGTACCGTCCCTTCGAACTTCTGCCCACCCTTGCCCGGCGTCACGCCGGCGACCACGCTCGTCCCATACTCGATCATCTGCTTCGCGTGGAACGAGCCGTCGCGTCCCGTGATGCCCTGGATCACCAGCTTCGTGGACTTGTCGATGAAGATGCTCACGCGGCCTTTCCTCCCGTCGCGAGCTGCACTGCCTTCTGCACCGCCTCATCCATGTCCGTCATGGCGGTGAATCCGTTCTCGCTCAGAATCTTCACCGCGATTTCCTCGTTCGTACCGGTGAGCCGGATGACGATGGGCACTTTCAGCGGGTTCTGTTTCGTGGCCGTCACGATGCCGTTCGCGACATCGTCCGTACGCGTAATGCCACCGAAAATGTTGAAGAGAATCGCCTTCACGCTCGGATCGCTGGTAATGATCTTCAACGCATTCACCACCTTCTCCGGATTCGACGATCCGCCGATATCGAGAAAGTTTGCCGGCTCACCGCCGTAATATTTCACCAGGTCCATGGTCGCCATGGCGAGACCGGCGCCGTTCACGACACAGCCGACGTTACCCTCGAGCTTGATGAAGGTCAGGTTGGCCTTTCGCGCCATGACCTCGCTGGGCGCCTCGGCACTCTCATCACGCAGCCCGGCAATTCCCGGAAGGCGATCGAGCTCGTTGTCATCGATGACCATCTTCGCGTCGAGTGCGACGACCTCGCCTTCAGGCGTGGTGACGAGCGGATTGATCTCGGCCAGCGAGGCACCGCTGGCAGTAAAGGCCGAATACAGCTGTTTGAGAATTTTCGCGGCGGCGCGCGCCTGTTTGGCGTCCTTGTAGAGGAACAGCCCCATTTGCAGTGCCTGAAACTCCATCAGGCCGTATCGTGGGTCGACGGGAAGACGCATGATCTTGTCGGGCGTTTTCTCCGCGACTTCCTCAATGTCGATACCGCCCGCGGGACTCACCATGAACACGGCGCGCTTCGATGCGCGGTCCACGATGATGCCGGCGTATGCCTCGGTGGCGATCTCCGCCGCCGGCGTGACGAGCACGGTCTGCACGACCAGATCCTTGATGGTCATCCCGAGGATCCTGGCTGCGAGCTCCTTCGCTTCCGCGGGATTCTTCGCGAGCTTCACGCCACCCGCCTTGCCGCGACCGCCAGTATGCACCTGGGCCTTGATCACCACGGTGCCGCCGAACTTCCTGGCGAGCGCTTCGGCTTCGGCTGGCGTGTGC
>JBKJRV010000254.1:0-3763 GCA_046593115.1 Gemmatimonadaceae bacterium | reverse complement strand
CTTTCGAAGGGGACACACACCATCGGCGTGTCATCGGTCGCCGCGGAAGGCGGTGAGCTGATTGTCCGGATTCGACAGGCTGAAACGCGAGAGCCCTGAGCGCTGACCTCAGGGCTGGCGGTAGCTCGGCGGCAACGTCTTGTACCGCCGGCCGAGCGCTTCCTGTCTCGACGTACGCTCCACTGCCTTTCCACGAAGGTACACGCGCTCTGGAAGCGTCCGCAGCTCAAACGGATCGCCGCCCCAGATGACCACGTTCGCGACGCGACCAGCTTGCAGCGTGCCGACACGGTCCGAGACACCGAACAGCTCCGCAGGGGTCAGCGTCACCGCGCGCAACGCATCGTCCCACGTCATGCCATAGGCCACCGCGTTGCCCGCCTCCTGCCGGATGTTGCGCACCCCGAACGTATCCGGATCGCCCGGCCCGTTGCCGATTAGTACCACGGTAACTCCGGCTTTCCGCAGCAGGCCCGCATTCTCCTGCCGGGAGCCCAATGTCGAGAAACTCCCCGGAATGTTGTTCATGGCGCCGGTGAGCACAGGAACCTTTGCTGCCGCGAGACGGTCGGCCACCATCCACGCCTCGGCGCCGCCGACAATCATGATCTTCAGGTCGTACTCGGACGCGATCCGCAGCGCCGCGTCAATGTCGCTGGCCTTGTCCACACGAAGCAGCAGGGGCATGCGCCCTTCAACGACAGGGATCAGCGATTCGAGGTCGAGCCGGCTCGCCGAATAGTCGCGCGTCTGCGCCCGCTCGAAGTCCGCCTTCCGCTTCGCATAGCTCTTCGTGTCCTCGAACACCTCACGGAGCCGGACGAGCAGCTCGCCACGAGCGCCGACGCCTGCCGGCCCCTTGTTGCCAATGACTCCAACCATGCCGATCGGCGCCTTGACCACCATGTCGGTCACCGTGCCGTCAACGAGATCGAGGAATGCCGCCTGGCCCGAGATCAGCCCCCCCGACGGCATGACCACCACGGACGTCACGCCATCCTCGCGCGCAGGCGCGATCATGACACTGGTGGTATTGAGACCTTCCCACACCGTGAACGCCGCAGCCACGTGATCCTGTCCGGCGATGGCCGACTCGTCGCGCGTCTGGCTCTCCTGACTAACCTCCACAAGTCCAAGGGTGGTGGCGGCATTGATCAATCCCGGCGTGACCCACTTGCCCGTGGCATCTACGCGCTGCGCATCGGCGGGGATGGTGACGTTCGCGCCAACCGACACGATCTTGCCGTCGCGAATGAGCACGGTACCGTTCTCGATTGGCGCACTGCTGACCGGATAGACCTTTCCTCCGGTGATCGCGATGGTCTGTGCCTCCAGCAGTGCCGGCGACGCCAGCGCCACGAGCAGCGCGGCTGCGTTCCGAAGCGCGCGCATTAGCGGGACCCCGCTCGGATGTCGGGCACGAAACCCAGCTCGAAGTCCGTCCGCCACGCTTCCTTCGCATCCGAGCGATCGAATAGCACCGCACCGTCGATCCATACCTTCTCCGGTTTCGAGTAGACGCTGAACGGGTTGCCCGACCACAGCACGACGTCCGCGTTCTTGCCCGCTTCGAGCGAGCCAATCCTGTCGTCGAGCCCCAATGACCAGGCGGCATTCAACGTGATCCACTTAATGGCTTCGTCCTCGCTTACCGTGATGCCGAGCGCCGCACCCGCGGCCATACCCTTGGCCGCCTCCTGATTCAGGCGCTGCGACCCCGAGGGATCGTCGGAGTGCACGATGGACCGGGCACCCGCGGCATGCACCAGCGCGAGGTTGGAGCGAATGCCATCCATGGCTTCGAGCTTGAAGCCACCCCAATCCGCCCAGATCGACGCAGAGATCTCTTCTTTCGCCAGCAGGTCAGCGATCTTGTACGCTTCAACGCCATGATGGAACGACCGAATCCTGTAGCCAAACTCCTTGCCGATGTCGATCATCTGCGCCATTTCGTCGGCGCGATAGCAGTGGTTATGGATGTAGATGTTGCCACGCAGCACTTCCGCGAGCGTCTCATTGCCCAACTCGCGGCTCGGTGGATCACCCGACTTATTGTCGTTCCACTTGTCCCACCGCTGCCGGTAGGCCTGCGCACCAATCCATGCCGCACGATAACCGGCCACGTTGCCCATTCGGGTGGCGGGACCGCGGCTGGCGTACACGCGCTTTGGATTCTCGCCGCACGCCATTTTCAGCCCGTACTTTGCGCCGGGGAACTTCATCCCCTGCACGGTGCGCGACGGGACCACCTTCAGCACCACGCTCCGGCCACCAATGAGATTCGCGCTGCCTGGCAACACCTGTAGCGTCGTGATGCCGCCGGCCAGATTCCGCGGAAACTGCGGATCCTGCGGCCACACCGAATGCTCGGCCCACACATGCGCCGTAACGGGGTTCGTCGCCTCGTTGCCATCATCGAGTCCGCGGCCTCCAGGCGCCGAGTAGACACCGAGGTGCGAGTGCGTGTCGATGAGCCCGGGGGTGACGTACCTG
The DNA here is from genome assembly GCA_046593115.1 of Gemmatimonadaceae bacterium. Taxonomy (GTDB): domain Bacteria; phylum Gemmatimonadota; class Gemmatimonadetes; order Gemmatimonadales; family Gemmatimonadaceae; genus JBKJRV01. The sequence continues at coordinate 1,270 of JBKJRV010000254.1, read as the reverse complement.
CCCGCGCCATCAATCACAACCGCATCGGCCGGAGCGTCCACCGTTGCACCGACGGCGGCGATCTTTCCGTCGCGAAGCAGGATGGCGCCACCGCGGACCATCGGTCCCGCGGCGGTGAGCAGGTTCACGTTGCGAATGACCGTCGTGCGCGACGCGAATGGCTTGTAACTGCTGGGAAACGGATTGTCGTTCGGCGTCGAGTATGCGCCGGCGCGATTCTTCGAGTCTTTGGAGTCCGTGGAAGCATTGGCAGGCGCCGGTGTCTGCGTGGATTGCGCAGGCGTGCACGCCGCGGCGGCCATTAGTGCGAAAACGAAGTAACGCATCAGCGCATGCAACCTCGATAGCGGGGGTTGGAACAGGGCGAGCAAAACTCTGACGAACGGGAAGGGCGGGAGAAGCTACCGGCGGGTCAAAGCGGCGGCAACAGTCGAGATCAAGGCGACGGCAACAGCCGTTCAGGATTGTCCTGGACGGCCGCTCTGACGAACGCCTCGGGAAGATCCACCGACAGGAACTGATCGAGATTCTTCCGCATCGCGCTGACGCCGGGGCTCGGCCAATCCGTGCCCCAGAGCACCTTGGCGCCCAGCTCAATGATACGCGGGAAATACTCGAGGAGCCCCTTTGGAGGGATTCCCGACAGGTCGACCCAGACATTGGGGTGGCGACGCAGAATGAAAAACGCCTCCTGCATGTACAGCGGCCGACCGCCGTGTGCCATGATGATCTGGAGATCCGGAAAATCGATGGCGACGTCGTCAATCTCCATCGGGTTTCCATACCGGCTCCGCGCGCCCGGGAAAATGCTGGTGCCTGTATGGATCATCACCGGCATGCCGTGCTTCTCACACGTGCCGTAGATCTCCGCCAGAGATTCAAGTCCGTCGGTGTACGCATTGGCCGCGACGGTCTGGTGATTCGGGTGGATCTTGAGGACGCGGATGCCCAGCTCGACGAGATGCTCCACGTCGCGCACCGCGTTCGTCGTGAACAATGGATGCACTCCCCCATACGGCAACAGGCGTCTGGGATCGCGCTCGGCGTATCGCGCCGAGTGCTCGTTCGTGGCATCGGTGAAGCCCATGAGATCGGGGCTTGGATAGTTCACCATGCCAACCCGGTCGATGCCGTCCTCGTCCATGATCTTCAAGAGCAGATCGGGCTCGTACATCACCGCCATCAGATGCTCAAAATCCTTCTTGCCCTGAACCATGGTCATCAGGACAGCGGGCTTCAGCTCGCGCCAGGGCTGGATGTGGATGTGTAC
>JBKJRV010000207.1:0-3960 GCA_046593115.1 Gemmatimonadaceae bacterium | reverse complement strand
AGGAGCATCGCGTATTGGAGCGACAAGAGCGGCGAGTACGAGCTTACCATCCGGAATGCCGACGGCACCGGCGAAGAACGGACGGTGACGAAACTCGGACCCGGATTTCGCTATCGCCCGCACTGGTCGCCCGACGGACGCAAGATCGCCTTCATTGATCAGGCCCAGAAGATCCGCATCACCGATGTCGCCACCGGGGCGACGCAGAAGATCGATTCAGCGCGGTCGTACGCGCATGGGCCGCTGCAGGGATTCCGATTCAGCTGGTCGCCCGACAGCCGCTGGCTCGCCTACTCGCACGACACCGAGAACGAGAACGGCGCCGTCTTCCTCCATGACAGCCGCTCGGGAAAGGTGCACCAGGTGACGTCCGGCTACTACGACGATGCCATGCCGACCTTCGATCCCGAAGGCAAGTATCTATACTTCCTCTCCGGACGTACACTCCGGCCGGAGTACAGCGATCTCGACAATACCTGGGTCTATCCGAACAGCACCAACATCGTCGCGGTGCCACTGCGCGCCGACGTGCTGTCGCCCCTCGCGCCGCGCAACGACGAGGAGCCGGTCGCATCAGATGCCACGCCGTCGGCCGCGCAGAAGATCGACTCGACCAAACGGCAAGCGCGTGAGACCCTCGCCGCCGCCGCGGGCTCCGCGAAATCGGCGCCTCTGAACGTCGGGATTGACCTCGCGGACTTCGAGCGCCGGTCGGTGGTCCTTCCCGTTCGCCCAGGCAACTTCAGCCAGGTCGTCGCGGCGTCAGGCAAGGTGCTCTATCGTCGAGCGCCACGCACCGGCTCGGGTGATAGCACGGGGGTGATCGCGTTCTTCGACCTCAACGACCGCGACGAGAAAGTAGTCGTGGACAACGGGAACAACTTCGCGGTCTCGCACGACGGCAAGAAGATGATGGTGCGACGGGGTCAGGATTACTTCATCGTCGAACCCAAGGCGGCACAAAAGCTGGACAAGAAGCTGGCGACTGCATCCATGGAGATGATCGTTGATCCGATGGCCGAGTGGAAGCAGATCTTCGCGGACGCCTGGCGCATCGAGCGCGATTATTTCTACGACCCCGGCATGCACGGCGTAGACTGGAACGCGATGCGGGACCGGTACGGCAAGCTTATCGACGATGCGGTCACCCGCTACGACGTGAACTTCGTGCTCGGCGAGCTGATCGCGGAGCTCAACGCGTCCCACACGTACGTGAGCGGCGGTGACTTCGCCGAGAATCCGTTGCGTCGTGGCGTCGGATTGCTGGGCGCGGACTTCGCGCTCGAGAACGGTGCCTACCGGATCAAGAAGATCATCGATGGCGGGCCGTGGGACAGTGAAGTGCGGTCGCCGCTGCGCGAGCCGGGGACGAACATCAAGGAGGGCGACTACCTGCTCGCCGTGAATGGCACGCCCATTGATGTGACGAAGGATCCGTACGCGGCGCTCGAAGGCATGGCCGGCACCACGGTGTCGCTCACACTCAGCGACAAGCCGACACTCGCGGGCTCGCGCGTGGTGCTGGTGAAGACCCTCTCGAGCGAAGGACGACTCAGGAACCTCGCGTGGATCGAGTCGAATCGAAAGCGCGTGGACGAGGCGAGCAACGGACGGATCGGGTACGTATTCGTCCCGAGCACGGGCGTCGATGGTCAGACGGAGCTCGTGCGTCAGTTCCGCGCGCAGTTCCACAAGGATGGGCTGGTCATCGACGAACGCTTCAACAGCGGCGGGCAGATCCCTGATCGTTTCGTCGAGCTGTTGAATCGCCCGGTCACCAATTACTGGAAGATTCGCGACGGCGTGGATTGGCAGTGGCCTCAGGTCGCGCATCAGGGTCCAAAGGCAATGCTCATTAATGGCTGGAGTGGTTCTGGCGGCGACGCGTTTCCCTTCTACTTCAAGAAGGCGGGACTGGGGCCGCTGATCGGACGCCGGACCTGGGGTGGCCTCATTGGCATCAGCGGGACGCCGGCGCTCGTGGACCGCGGCAGTGTGACCGCACCAACGTTCGCGATCTACAGCACTGAGGGCGAGTGGATCATCGAGGGGCACGGCGTCGAGCCGGACATCGATGTGGTGGACGATCCCGCGCAGATGGCGAAAGGCGTTGATCCCCAACTGGAGCGCGCGATCCAGGAAGTGATGAAGGCTCTCGAAAAAGCGCCGAAGCGTCCGAAGCCTCCTACGTATCAGAAGCGGATCGCGGCAGAACCAGGCGGCGCGGCTATGCCCGGACCAACAGCGAAGCCGAAGTGAGCGGAAGGCTGCACGCGAGGATCTGTCTCGCCAGGCACTTAGTACCCTGACCGAGCCGCCCAATGAACCTGGGGCGATTCCTCACGTTCCTGTTGCGGGGGCTATCCCTGCGGTGCCCTCGCTGCGCTGGCGCTGGCATTCTGAAAAGCTGGTTCAAGCTCAAGCACGAGTGCCCCACCTGCGGGCTCGTGCTCGATCGCGGAGAGACGGATTACTGGTATGGCGGGTACGCGGTGAACTTTGTTGCGGCAGAGTTCATCGGCGTGGGGATTGTCTTCGCCTATGTCATCGCGAAGTGGCCCGACGTCCCGTGGACCCATCTCCAGTGGGGCGCGCCAGTGGTGATGGGTGTGGTGCCGATTCTTTTCTTTCCGTTCTCACGAACGCTGTGGCTGGCGGCGGACCTGTGCTTTCGGCCCGAAGAGCCCGGGGACATGCGCGGCACGAAGGAGCCCGATCGGCACCGAGGCTGAAATCGAAAGCCCGTCGCGCGCGACAAAGGCTGGTGAGCAGCCGTCACTTTTCTCGAGGAGCAGTTCAGTGAAGATCGACATCGGTATCAGTGAGAAGGATCGCGAAGAGATTGCTGAAGGCCTCAGCCGACTGCTGGCTGACACCTACAGCCTGTACCTGAAGACGCACAACTTTCACTGGAATGTCACTGGGCCGATGTTCCAGACGTTGCACGCCATGTTCGAAACGCAGTATAACGAGCTGGCGATTGCTGTCGACCAGGTTGCGGAGCGTATTCGCTCGCTGGGGTTCCCCGCTCCCGGTACATACTCCGACTACGCTCGATTGAGTGCGATCAAGGAGGTTGCTGGCGTACCGAAAGCCGAAGAGATGATCCGACTGCTCGTCGATGGCCAGGAAACAGTCGTCCGCACCGCGCGCTCCATTTTTCCGGTGGCTGAACAGGCGTCCGACGAAGCCACGGCGGATCTGCTGACCCAGCGCATCACGCTGCATGAAAAAACGGCGTGGATGCTGCGGAGTCTCCTGGAGAAGTGAGCAGGACATCGGTGCTTCTCGACGCCGTGTGAGCATGGCAGACCGAACGGCGGTCCCGCAGGCAACCAGCGTGGTCGAACTGACGGAGTGTGTCGGTTGCGGGGAGATGATCCGCGAGCGCTTCTGCGCGCATTGCGGCGAGATGCGCCCCGACGCACGCGATCACTCGCTGCGCCACTTCCTGTCACAGGCCGTAGAAACCTTCACGCAGCTCGACAGCAAGGTCGGTCGGACGCTTCGCGCCCTGCTGGCGCGACCGGGACAGCTGACCGCGGAGTACATGCGCGGACTCCGCACCGCCTACGTTCCGCCGCTTCAGCTCTTCCTCATTGCGAACGTGGCGTTTTTCCTGCTCCACGGAATCCACGGCTTCAACACCTTCACCACACCGCTGTTCGTTCACCTGTACCGGAGTCCGTACAGCAAGTTCGCCCGATCGATCGCGCTGCCGCGCATTGCGGAGATGAACATCCCGCTCTCCGAATACGCGCTGCGTTTCGATGCGGCAGCCGCGCTGCAGGCCAAGACACTCGTGATCATTATGGTGCCGCTGTTCTCGGTCCTGGTGATGGCGGTCTACTGGCGCGCGCGAAAGTTCTACGTGCAGCACCTCATCTTCTCGCTGCATTTCTATGCGTTTCTCATGTTACTCATTTCCGCGATGAACGTAACCGTTGCTCTCGTGCTGCG
>JBKJRV010000140.1:0-8951 GCA_046593115.1 Gemmatimonadaceae bacterium | reverse complement strand
GGGCGGCTGCGCACCGGACACGCCGTATCTCTCGTCGATCGCAAAGAACGGTACGCCGGTGACGCCGAACGTCCGTGCGCGATCCTCGTCGGAGCGAACCGCGTCGGCGAACTGATTGCCTTCCAGAACGTCGCGGGCCATTTCCTCGTCGACGCCGGCCTCGCCAGCCAGGCGCACAAGCACCTCAATGTCCCCGAGCGTTTCGCCGTCGGTGAGATAGGCGCGGAACAGACGCTCGACCATCGCTTCACGTCTGCCGACCGTCCCCGCGAGATGGATGAGACGATGCGCATCAAAGGTGTTGCCAACCCGCACACGATCGAACCGGAACTCCAGTCCTTCCGTCGCGGCCTGCGCCGTCATGTTCGCGTTCATGGCCTCCGCGCGCTCGAGTGGCACACGGTACTTCTTTGCGAGCAGCTCGGCCTGTGAGCCGTCCTGGATTCTGGGCGATGCCGGATCCAGCTCGAAGCTCCGCCACACGACTTCGACCTCATCGCGGTGGCTGAAACTGCCGAGCGCGCGCTCGAAGCGGCGCTTGCCGACGTAGCACCAGGGACACGCAATGTCCGACCAGATCTCGATTCGCATGTCTGACCAACGTGATGTCGCCGAGACGCGTTCCCTGCCCCGAGGACGTGGCCTTGCGCTCAGCGTTCCAGCGCGCATCCTCCTCCCGTGCAAAACGCTCAGCCAATCCACCGGCGCCACGCCATCACACTTCTGTGCAGTGCCGCCGCGAGCACGGTCGTCGCCTGCACGAGGCCGCGCGCTGACGAGCGTTCCCCTGTGGCGCGGTCGTCAGGCAGTCCGGCGATCGGCATCCAGCTCTACACAGTGCGAAAGTTGATGGGGGTCGATGCCGACGGCACGCTCGCCGCCCTTCGCGACATCGGCTACCGCGAGGTGGAGCTCGCCGGTCTGTATGGGGGAAGCGCGAAGACCCTGCGCGCGATGCTCGATCGGCACGAGCTCGCCGCACCGTCCGGTCATGTACCGCTGGACGCACTTCGCCAGGAGCTCCCGCGTCTGCTCGATGAAGCAGCGACGCTTGGCCATCGCTGGCTGGTCTGTCCCTGGATCGACGCTCGTGAGCGCACCCCTGACGGCTATCGTGCCATCGCCGACAGCTTCAATGAGATTGGGGCGCGCGTAGCGAAGGTCGGCCTGCGCTTCGGATACCACAACCACGCGTTCGAGTTCGACCCCCTTCCAGACGGGACGCTGCCGTACGACCTGTTGCTGAGCCGGTGCGATTCCACATTGGTCGATATGGAGCTCGATCTCTTCTGGATGGTGAAAGGTGGACACGATCCGCTTCACTACATTGCCCGCCATCCCGGGCGCTTTCCCATGGTGCACGCGAAGGACATGGATGCGAACCGGAGAATGGTTGACGTTGGCAAGGGACAGATCGATTTCACCGCGATCCTTGGCAAGTCGAGCAAGGCCGGGATCAGACACATATTCGTGGAGCACGATGAACCGGCAGTGCCGCTCGACTCCGCCCGCGTGAGCTACAACGCCATTCAGGAAATCCTCAGACATGAATAGCACGCGCATTCGCCTGTCGGTGATGATGTTCCTTCAGTACTTCGTGTGGGGCGCGTGGTTCGTCACACTCGGAACGTATCTCGACCAGACGCTTCGGTTCGATGGCGCGCAGATCGGCCTGGCGTACGGAGCCTTGGCGCTGGCAGCGATGATCTCTCCGTTCTTCATCGGGATTGTGGCCGACCGGTTCTTCGCCACGCAGCGCATTCTGGGCGTGCTGCATCTACTGGGCGGAGGCCTTCTCTACCTCGCATCCACCATCGAGACGTTCAGCAGCTTTTATCCGATCGTGCTGCTGTACGCGCTCTGCTACATGCCAACGCTCGCGCTCACGAATTCCATTTCGTTCGACCATGTGAAGGATCCGGCGCGAGAGTTCCCGGCCATTCGCGTGCTCGGTACAGTCGGCTGGATCATCGCCGGGCTGGCGGTCGGGCGCATGGGCCTCGAGGCGACAGCGACTCCAATGCGTATCGCGGCAGGCGCCTCGATCGTACTCGGGCTCTTCTCGTTCGCGTTGCCACACACGCCGCCGCACGCCGCTGGTAAGCTGATAACAACCCGTGACATTCTGGGCCTCGACGCGCTCGCGCTGATGAAGGACCGCTCATTCGCCACGTTTGTGGTCGGCTCCTTTCTGCTCTGCATTCCGCTGCAGTTCTATTACGCCTTCACGAACCTGTTCCTGAACGAAAGCGGCGTCGCGTTCGCGGCCAGCAAGATGACGCTGGGACAAATGTCGGAAGTCGGCTTCATGCTGTTGCTGCCCTGGTTCCTCAGGCGATTCGGCGTACGCTGGATTCTCTTGATCGGCATGGCGGCGTGGTCGCTCCGATACTTTCTGTTCGGTCACGGCGACTCGGGGCCGCTGATGTGGATGCTGTATGCAGGCATTCTGCTCCACGGCATCTGCTACGACTTCTTCTTCGTGACCGGGCAGATCTACGTAGATCAGCAGGCGGGCGTGAAGATTCGCGCCGCAGCGCAGGGCTTTATTGCGTTCATCACCCAGGGACTCGGCCTGTTCATCGGCGGCTGGCTATCAGGCCGGGTTGTGGATGCGTACCGCACGGGTGAGACACACAACTGGCTGGCAATCTGGAACGTGCCGGCGATCGGGGCCCTCGTCATCCTGGTCGTATTCGCGTTCCTCTTTCGACCGGCCACTACTTCGCCCAAGCCGATCGCCACCTGACCCCGCTCGGCGAACGAGGGTTAGCCGGCTTTCCTCCGCGTCCTCTGCGATCTCTGCGGTTCAGGCTTTTACAACAGCTTGAACCGCGAAGGACGCAGAGGATCGCAGAGGAATACAATGATCAGGCGCGGGTATGGTCTCGCCTGGGGTTCCATTCCCCTCGAGCGACGGCCGGCACGTACGTGTCGAGATCGGGCGGTGGAAAGTCGAGCGTTCGTCCCTGCTCCGCGCTCATGTAGGCCGTCATGAGCATGCGGACAACGTCGAGTCCGTCGTCGAACGTCAGCAGCGGTTTCTCCTTTCCGAGGAACACGCGCACGAAATGGCGGTCCTCGGCCTCGTAACCGTACGCCACCGCCTCGTTCGCGACCACCGGCATCAGTCCCGTCTCGGCGTTCTGCTTCTCGACGAGGTCCTCGCCTTCGTGAGCGCTCACCGCGCGGCTGAAGAAGAGCGACAGGCCGCTGTCGAGACTGTTCCAGCGCATCGAGTACTCCGGTCCCAGCAGCTCCGCTGACAGTCGCAGTCCTGCGCCGACGAAGCTCCAGGATGTCGTCGCTTCACCGATGACGATATGTCCGTCGTCCGTCTCGAACTCGATGGTCATGCTCGCGAAATCCTCGGACGGAGTGCGCGCGTAATCAACGTCGCTGCCCATGCGCTCCTTGAGGGCTGCCGCATACTCCGGGCGCGACCACTTCAGGCTGGCAATCTGGGCCGTCACGCGACGCGGCTTCACCGTCGCGAGTGATTCGCCTGGTTTCGCAAGCAGGTGCCGGACAACGAGCGCCGAGTGACACATCATGTCGTTCAACACTCCGCCGCCCTGCAGATCGCCCCGCCAGAACCAGGGTGCGTGTGGACCGCTATGCTCTTCCGCGGCACGAGCCAGATACGGGCGTCCTGCCGCCGCCGCTCCACGGGCCCACGCGAGCGCGTGGCCGGAGTGAACTGGCGGCGCAAATATCTGGTTCTCGAGGTAGCCGTGCACGAGTCCCACTCGCTTCACCATCTCGGTAACCTGCAGCGCCTCGGCCACGTTGCGAGCAAGCGGCTTTTCGCAGGCAATGCCCTTCAGCTCCCCTTTGCCGCGCTCGATGGTATCAACGATCTCCTGCACGTTCTCGATGCGCGCGTTGTTGGGACCCGTCAACCAGATCGCATCGATCTCAGGATCCGCGACCATGTCGGCGATCGAGCGATAGGGCTTTGCCTTGCCAACGTCCAGCGACTGCGCATACGCCGCTGCTGATTCGGCGTTCCTGGCCTGCGGACTCCAGACACCGAGGACGTCGGCATCGCGCACGCCGGTCCAGCCGAGCATATGGAAGCGCGCGTTGAAGCCGCTGCCGATGAACCCGACGCCGAGCTTGCGGGATTCGCTCAACCGACCCCGAGCTTTCTGAGGGCCTCAGGGGGACAGCCATTCCACTCGGGAAGCGCGACGTTCCCGACGTACCGCACGTCACGCCAGCCCATTTCGGATGAGAAGAATCCGGAGGCGGTGAGGTCGCGGAATCGATTAAAGAAGGCGACACCATGGCTCAGCTCCGCCGGAGCCTTCTTCGGCCAGGCAATGTCGTCGAGCACGAGTCGCCGCTGGGCGTCGGTGACGGTGACGAAGTTCTTTTCATAGCGCCGTCGACTTTCACCGTCGAGCCAAGCCAACCCGCCACGCATGGCGAGCTTGCTGGTGGCCGAGCCGTCCTTGTCGGCCATCAGAAAGTCCATGAATTCAGGGACTTTGGCATCGGTGGCGCTGCCCGAGCGCGCATCGCGCGGTATCACGTAGTCCACGAGCAACCGAACTGTCCGCCATTCGTGAGCGGTGAAGAACTTTGGCACATACTTCGATGCACGTCGGGCCGCCGATTGCGGAGCAGCCGCAACGGCCTGCGAAGCCTGCTGCAGTGAACTGCCCGATAATCCAAACGTGACGCCAAGGTGCAGCGCCCCGAGGGATTTCAGGGCATCGCGTCTGCTGATATCCGTCATGCGAGCTTCCTTTCCGAATGTCATCCCGCGCCATGCGAGCGAAGCGAGCGCGCGTCGGGATCTGCTGTGGAAAACCTATAGCCAGCCACTACACGCAATTCTTCCCATATTTAAGGGACAGTAGATCCCGACAGCGCTCTGCGCTGCGGGATGACACCATCGAGACTACACTTCGCCCGCTTTCCGCATCGCCGCAATCCGATCCGCCGTTCTCCACGCCAGTGCGAGAATCGTCCACGTCGGGTTCTTGTCCGCCTGTGAGACGAAAACACCGCCGTCAGCAACGAAGAGATTCTTGCAATCGTGCGCCTGGCCGTCGGCATTAAGCACCGACGTTTTTGCATCACTTCCCATGCGCACGCACCCGAGCTCGTGGATGATCGTGCCGCCGGTGGCGATGTTGTAGTTCTGCTCTTTCGTCGGCATCGGTGAGAAGATCTGGCCGCCCATTTCGCCGATCAACGCGCGAAAGGTCTCGTGCATGTGCTTCACCTGGTTGTACTCGGCCTCGCCCCACGCCCACTGAAAGCGCAGCACCGGGATGCCCCACTTATCTACCGTGGTCGGGTCCAGCATGCAGAACGATTTCTCGTTCGGGATCATCTCGCCGCGTCCCGAGAATCCGATCGTCGCGCCGTAGTACTTTCGGTAATCCTCCTTGAGCTGCTGGCCGTAGCCGCCGCCCGACGGGTAGCGCTGGATGCCGCCCATGAACCCCGCGCCGGGCTGATACTGGCCGCCCCACACCTCGATGTGATAACCGCGTGGGAAGTCGAGCTTCCGGTTGTCGAGCCACCAGGGCATGTAAATGTGCGCGCCACCGACGCCGTCCTCGTTGTGCGTCACGTGATCCTGCATCGCGGGGATATATCCGGCGAGGTCGGTGCCGGTGGTGTCGGTGAGATATTTCCCGACGACGCCGCTCGAGTTCCCCAGTCCCTGCGGAAAGAGCGTAGAGCGTGAATTGAGGAGTATTCGCGCCGACTCACACGCGCTCGCCGCTAGAACCACGACACGCGCGCGGACGTGCTTGTCGAGCCCGGTATGCTTGTCGATGTACGACACGCCCGTCGCGAGCCCCGCCTTATCGATCGTGACTTCGCGCGCCATCGCGTTCGTGAGCAGCGTCAGCCGTCCGGTCGCCATCGCGGGGGCGATGAGCACGTCGGGGCTGGAGAAGTTTGCCTTTACGGTGCAACCGCGGTTGCACTGTCCACAGTAGTGACAGGCTGATCGGCCGTTGATCGGCTTCGTCAGTACCGAGAGCCGAGCAGGAATGCAGGTGACGCCGAGCTTGTCGCTCGCTTTCTTGACAAGGAGCTCGTAACAGCGTGGCTTCGGCGGCGGCTGGAAGATCCCGTCGGGATGATTTCGCAGTCCCTCGTTGCTGCCGAAGATGCCGACCAGCCGGTCCACCCGATCGTAGTACGGCGCAATATCGTCGTACGAAATCGGCCAGTCGTCACCGAGACCATCGCGAGACTTGCCCTTGAAGTCATCGGGGCCGAAGCGAAGCGAGATCCGGCCCCAGTGGTTGGTGCGTCCACCGAGCATTCTCGCGCGCCACCAACGGAATTGGGAGCCCGCTGCGACGGTGTACGGCTCACCCTCGATGTCCCAGCCGCCGTCACACGCGTCGAACTCGCCGAAGGGACGCGTCTTGATGGCGGCGCCGCGGCGAGGTGAGAGATACGTCGGCATCATCATGGCAGCGTCGCGCGATGCGTACCACGCCGCCCCTGCCTCGATCATGACCACACGCGCGCCTGCCCTTGTGAGCGCATGCGCGGCCATGCCGCCGCCCGCTCCGGAACCGACGATGGCGACATCGAACACCGGTGCCTGGAGCACGCTCATCGCAGGTCGCGGATACGGATGTTGCGGAGCGAGAGCTCACCTTCGTGATCCCCCTGCACCGCGATGTGCCCCGACCTGATCCGGCCGTACCTGGGCCACTCCCCGAACTTGCTTGCCTTCAGTTTTGCTTCCCACTCCGGGCTCCAGAGCTCGTACTCCAGGAGCTTCGTGCCGTTGAGCCAGTGTTCGACATGTGCGCCGCGCGCCAGGATGCGCGCGGTGTTCCACTCTCCGGCAGCTTTGACGATACCTGCCGGCGATGGATACAGCCCGTACGCGGCACCGGCGGAGGTGAGCCGGTTTCCGCCGTCGCGCGCATTCGCATCGTCCAGCAGTTGATACTCGGGTCCGGTCCAGTACGGGTGCTCGAACTCCTCGGTGGCGCGGTAGAAAATGCCGGCGTTGCCGCCGCGGGCGATACGCCAGTCCATCTCGAGCTCGAAGTCCCCGAACTGCTCGCGCGTGATGATGTCGCCGACGGGATCGCGCTTCATGAGCGTGCCATCGACGACACTCCACCCGGCGGGCATCGCGTCGGATTTGTAGCCGCGCCAGCCAGCCATGGTGTGCCCGTCGAAGAGCGAGCGCCATCCACCCGTCTGCGCTGCGGCGGTCACGGGCGGGCCAGACGTCGCGCGGTCGGCGGTTCCGGAGTCATCGGATGTGCCGCGTGAGACACATCCGGGGACGAAGAGCGGCACCAGACACAATGCAGTACGCCACCAACCCTGCTTTCCCATTTGTGTCCTCACTGTTGTGTGTGTGTTTCATACCCTCTCACGCCTCACGTAGAACGCAGCACGCGACAGGCTACACCTCCCACCCCTTCCGATATTCTCGCGTCAGGTACTGGTTCGCGTCAGGCGCGTTCGTGAAACGCATCGCCTCGCCGTCGTACATGAGTTTCTTACCCTGGCCGGCGCGCAACGCAGCAATGCCGAGCAGCATGGTCTCCGTCAGTCGCGCCGAGTACTCGAACGGTGAAGTAGCCTGCGCCTGTCCCTTGCACGCCAGCGCCCAGTTCATCTCATGCGATGTCTCAATCCGTGGATACCGCTTCGGTACCGACGCCGCTCGTTGCATCAGCGAATCGGGCCAGATACGCGGGTTCGCGCCGTAGGTGTCGTTCATGAGAATGCCCTTTTCGCCGATGAAGATCACGCCGCCCTCGCTTTTGAGCACGACGTCATCAGGGAGCAGGTCCGGGCGAGGCGGGTAGAGACCACCGTCGTACCAGTTGAGCTTCACCGGCGGCTGCGCGGCCATGCGCGCCGTCTTCGCTCGCGCCGGAAACTGGTAGTGCACCGCGGTCGCCACCGGAAACGACACTGGCCGAAATCGCGTGCGCGCCGCGGGTGTTCCCGCAGCCGCGGTGGGATCGGGCGGAATTGCCTGCATGCCCCACTGCGTCGACGTCGCCTCGATACTCGTCGGGTACGTCAGCCCAAGCGCCCAATAGGGATGATCGATGAGGTGAGCCCCCATGTCGCCGAGCGCGCCGGCGCCGAAATCGAGCCATCCGCGCCAGTTGAACGGATGATAGATGGGATGGTAGGGTACGTCGTCCGCTACCGGACCGACATACAGGTCCCACCTCAGTCCCGGAGGAGCGGCGAACGATCCCATCGCTGCCGCCAGCACATCATTTACACGGCGGAAGCTCCACGGATTGCCCAGCGGGCTCGGGCCCGGCGCATTCAACTGCAGACCGCTCGGCCTCGGCACCCCCTGCGGCCAGTACACCACCGGGCGATTGGTCCAGACATGCACCTCCCGAACCGGGCCGATGATACCTGCCTCGATCCATTCATTGATACGCCGGGCGCCCTCGCTCGAATGCCCCTGGTTGCCCATCTGCGTGACGACCTTCGAATTCGCCATCGCGATCCGCCGTAGCACGCGCGCCTCATGGACGTTCTGGGTGAGCGGCTTCTGCACGTAGACGTGCTTGCCCAGCTCCATGGCGGCTTTGGCGATGACGGCATGCAGGTGGTCCGGTGTCGCAATGACCACCGCGTCAATGTCCTTCTGCTGTTCGAGCATCTGGCGGAAGTCGTCGTACCGCTTCGCTTTTCGAAACTGCTCCTGAAGCTTCAAGCCCTCGGGCAGATCAACACCCTCCCGGTTCTTCAGCTTCTCCGAGACCATGCGCTCGGCAAAAGTCCAGTCAACGTCGCAGACGGCGACGATGTTCTCGGTGGCAGCGAGCGTCTGAGCGTTGCCCGATCCCATGCCACCGAAACCCACGATCGCGATGTTCAGCGTATCACTTGGCGCCTGATAACCCGGGCCGCCGAGGCCATGCCGAGGGACGATCATGGCACTGAGAGCCAGCTTGCCGGCGTCGGCG
>JBKJRV010000396.1:0-5077 GCA_046593115.1 Gemmatimonadaceae bacterium | reverse complement strand
AGCATTGCCGGCAGTCGGGACCACGAAGCCCTTTACTCCATTGGCCACTGCTCGCGTGACCGCGGCGCTCATGCCCCGCGCCTTGAACGAACCCGTGGGATTGAGCCCCTCATCCTTCACCCAGAGCCGTCGCACCCCAACTTCCTGCGCCAGCGCCGGCAGCTCCAGCAGGGGTGTGGCGCCTTCGCCGAGGGAGACGGGGCGCTCCCCCGCTCGCAACGGCAGGAGCGGCGCATATCGCCACATGTCCCAGCGGCTGGCGTCGATCGCATGCCGGCCAGCGAAATCGGCCGTGTAGTGCACGAGTAGCGGCTGTCCGCACTTGAGACAGACCGCCGCGGTGCGATCACCGGGCTCGACGCCGTCACACGCGGAACAATGGAGATCCCAGGTCGTCACTCGCTCACCGGAAAGGGTCGTGGAACGGGTACTGGTCCTTGAGCGGATACCGGGACCGGAACCGCAGCGGAAGCCACGGATACCAAAGCAGGATCGGGCCCTGGGCCTGTAGCGGCAACGGGTACTGATATCGCAAAGGCAACGGGCGACGAGGCATCGAGCGCCACGTGCAACTTGGCAGCGCTTGCAGCCGTGAAGCCAGGCAAAGTGGCGATGTCGGCATCACTCGCATCCCGGATTCCCTGAATGCTCCCGAATCGCTGAAGCAGCTGTCGCCGCTTCTTTGGGCCGATCCCCGGAATGCTCAGGAGCTCGGAAGTGACCGTGCGCATCGTTCTCCGCTTCCGATTGTAGGTGATCGCGAAGCGATGCGCCTCATCCCGCGCCTGCTGCAGAAGGCGAAGCGCGCCCGAGCGACGCGCGAGGCGCAGTGGCTCGGAGCGACCCGCCACGAAGATCTCCTCTTCCCGCTTGGCGAGGCTGATGAGTGGAATGGTTCCCATGCCGAGCGCTTCCAGCACGGCCCGCGCGGCGCCGAGCTGTCCCTTTCCGCCGTCGATCACGATCAGGTCGGGGAGCGGCTCACGCTCCTCCAGCCGGCGAGCGAAGTACCGCGACACCACCTCACCCATCGAGGCAAAGTCGTCGGTCCCGGTCACCGTCTTCACCTTGAACTTGCGATACTCGCCACGCCGCGGCCTGCCGTTCTCGAACCACACGCATGAGCCGACAGTATCCGTTCCCTGTGAGGTGGAGATGTCGAAGCAGACGAAGCTTCGCGGCACCGTCTGAAGCTTGAGCTCCCGCTGCAGCTCGTACACCGGATTGGATGCCCGCTCATCGGCCTCGTCGGCCGAGAGTTTGAACTCCTCCAGGAGATGGCGGGCATTCTGCTGTGCGAGATCAAGCAGCTCACGCCGCGCGCCGCGTTGCGGGGCGTGGACCCGCGTTCGTTCGAGCGTCTGCTGGAGCAGCTCGCGATCCTCGAAATCGAACGGGACGAGCAGCTCCGGCGCCTTCTCCTCGAATGCGAGGTAGGTGCGCGCCAGGTACGCCGACAGGATCGTGGTATCCGGCTCACCCTCAATGTTCTCGAGAAAATGGTGAGTGCGCGCCAGCAGCTTCCCGCGTCGGATCTTCATCACGGCAACGCACGCATCCTCGCCATCGCGCGCATACCCGATGACATCACGGTCACCCCCCTCCACCTGCATCACTACCGCCGGCTCTTCCATCCGCTCGAGATGCTTGAGCGCATCGCGCAACTCCGCCGCGCGCTCGAAGTCGAGCGACTCCGCCGCGAGCTCCATGCGCTCGCGCACCCGCTGCACCACGTCGGCGGTCCGGCCGTCCAGGAAGTAAATGACTTCGTCGATCATCGTCCGGTATTCGATCTGCGACTGGTGCAGCGCGCAGGGAGCCTTGCACCGCTTGATGAAGAAGTCGAGGCACGGACGTTCCGGCATGCTCACCGGCATGTCGTAGTTACACGAGCGTACGGTGAAGAGCCGCTTCACCACGTTGAGGGCCCGACGCATCTGCCCAACGTCAGTGTAGGGGCCGAAGTACCGCGCCCCATCGTTCTGGAGCCGCCGCGTTACGTAGACCCGGGGAAATGGCTCCTGCACAGTGACCTTGATGTACGGATAGGACTTGTCATCGCGAAGCGCGATGTTGAAGCGCGGGCGGTGCTCCTTGATGAGGTTCGCCTCGAGGATCAAGGCGTGCGCTTCGGTGGGGACGACGATCGTATCCACGTCGACCGCGTGACGCATCAGCGCCTGCGTCTTGATGCCGGCGAGGTGGGAATCGGAGACATAGCTCCGGACGCGTGAGCGCAACCGCTTCGCCTTCCCGATGTACAGCACCGTGCCGCCTGCATCCTTCCACAGATACACGCCTGTGGAATCGGGAAGGTGGGGCAGCTTGAGGGCGATTGCGCTCGGTACGTCGGGCATGGCTCAAATATACAGATTCCCGGCGTCAACCGTTCCCGATATCCGCACCGGTCGGATGGACGCGGAGTGTAGCCACTCGCGGGCGCCCGCTCGCAGTGGAGCATAAGAGGTGAACAGGCGAGAACATTCGGGATCGCGCAAGATGTTTGTGATGGCGCGTCTCACTAAACCAACGACGAGGCATGGCGGTCCGGGAGTGCTGCGTGTACTCTGGCGCCACCTCGCCACGGAGTTCGCCATGCATGCGATAGCGCGTCGTTGTGCGTTGACTGTTGGAGCAGGATGGGTGATCCTGATCAACGGCTGCGGGTCCGACACTGCCACCGCACCACCCACAGTGGCCTCAGTGCAAATGAGCACCACCTACTCCAATCCGCGCGTCGGCGAAATCTCGAACCTCGTCGCGAAGCCGGTGAATGAGGGCGGCATCCATATTCAAGGCGTTCCCTGTGTCTTCACGTCGGACGCCCCTGCCGTCGCGGCCGTAGATCCGGTAACCGGCACCGCCACGGCGCTCAGTGTGGGATCGGCGGTCATCACGGCAACCTGTGGCGGCAAGTCGAACGCCATCACGCTTACCGTTCGGCCGCGACTGCGCACACTCACGTTGAACAAGACGGGCGCTGGCACGGGCTCCCTGTTTGCGACGCCGGCAGGGCTCTCCTACGATGAAGGGACAACGGTGAGCATCGCCGCAACTCCCGCAACCGGATCCGCGTTCACCGGGTGGAGTGGCGCCTGCACGGGATCCACGAGCCCCTGCTCTGTCATCATGAGCGTGGATAGAACGGTGACGGCCGGTTTCACGAACAGTGAAACCTTCATACTCTCGCTGCCCGTGGGTGGTGCGATGAGCTCCATCGTGGACGGGGGCTGCACCTACACCGTGTCCGCGAGCATCACCAGCCTGACGCTGCAGGTCGTGACGAGCTCGAACGGCACCATCAGTGGAACGGGAACCTCATCGACGAATTTCAACGTTGCCGGCAATTCTTCATCGTGCGCCGGTCAGCCGTTCACAACAACCTCTGCGGGAACGTTGTCGGGTAGTGGATCTACCATCAACGCCTCGCTCACCCATTTTTCCAACACCTACCAAAGCATCAACGAGACGATCACGATCACCGGGACCCGGAGTGGCACCTCGATCAATGGCACGGCGTCCATTCAGGAGGTCCTGCGCAACGGCGCTGGCCTGCCTTTCAATTCCTCGGGAGGTCCATACAGCTTCCTGGCGTCGAAGGTGCCCTGACCCGGTATTTCCTCGAGTGAAAACCCGTCGTCGCAGCGGCGGGTCCGCCTACCGGGTCAGTCGCCGCGTCACTCGGCCCAGGACATCGCGAGCCTCCTGGGCGCCGAAGGCACTGGCCAGCCCGAAATACAGGCCACCGAAGGGTGTGAGGACGAGCACTCCCCGCAGGATCGGATGCAGATCTGCCACTGCTAATTTTATCGCGACTGCAATCCCTGCCGCGATTAACCCGGCGCCGAAAAGGCGGACCAACAGGCCTGACGGTATGGCGGTTGGCCCCACGCGCGTTCGCAGTCCGCGCCTGAGCAGCGCATACTCGATCCACCCGGAAATCCCGCCCGCGAGCGTCAGACCCGCGGCGCCCCAGCGGCGGTCGACTCCGAGCACATCAGGCAGCCAAAGTGCAACAATCAGCCCGAGCGCCGTGCCGATGGCCACACGAATCATCGCGTAGCGTAGCGGCGTCTTCGTGTCGCCGAGTGCGAAATACGTCGATGCGTAAAGCCGGCCCAGTGTGGCAGCAAGCAACCCAACCGAGGCGCCCGCCAGAATCGCCCACACGTACAGTGTATCACTCTCCGTGAAGCGTCCCCGCTGGAACAGCGCGGCAGCAATGACGTCGCCGAGCGCAAGGAATGCAACCATTGAAGGGATGACGAAGAGTGCGATATGCCGGGCCGCCCGCTCGAGACGCTGGCGCAGGTGCCGGGCGATCTCCTCCGCGTCGCCGAGCGCTCCGGACATGGCTGGCAGCTCAGCGGCAGACACGGCCATTCCAAATAGACTGACCGGCAGCATGTACAGCACCTGTGCGTAGCCGACGCTCGCCAGCGCTGCGGCTCCGATCAGCGACGCGATGCGCAGGTCAATCAACCCACTGATCTGCACCACCCCGCGAGCAACGAACACCGGCCCGAAATTGCGGACCACAGTCCGCACGTGATGCGACTTGGTGTCGAGAGAATATCGGAGGTGGCGGGCGAGCATCAGGACCGATGGTATCTGCACGCCGAGTTGCAATGCGCTGCCAATCACCGCGCCCCAGGCCGCGACAACCGCCAGCTCTCCGAGCGTTGTCGTCCGCCCGCCGTAGAGCAACAGCGCCATGATGATCGCGCCGTTCCAGAGCACCGGCGCCGCGTATGAAAGCAGAAATCGCCCGTGACTGTTCAATACGCCGAGGCACCATGCCGAGAGCACGAGCAGACCGATGCCTGGGAACAGGATGCGCACCAATCGCACGGCCAGCGCCTTGGTGTCCGCGCTCAGGCCGCCGGCGATCAGTTCTACGAGCGCAGGCGTGACGAGCATACCCAGCAGCACCAGGACGGCGGTGAGCATGCCCAGCAGAGCGACGACGGCGCCCGCAACCCGATCGGCCTCCTCGTGCTCACCTCGTGCTCGCAGGCCCGCGTAGACCGGTATGAACGACGCGGAGAGCACTCCCTCGCCAAACAGATTCTGGAGA
>JBKJRV010000475.1:0-7866 GCA_046593115.1 Gemmatimonadaceae bacterium | reverse complement strand
TGGCCGAAATGCAACGGAGTCTGGATTCCGGCGTTCTCCGGAAGCGAGGTCATCATCGAGGTGTCGCACCGCTACGGTGCGCTCGCCGTGTCGCTGGCCGTGATGTCTCTGGTGATGCTGTCGGTGCTGCGGCGTCGCGAGCCGGGGATTACGGGACGCGGCGGGATCATGCATTCAGCGAGTGCCGCACTCGCCCTGGTGATTGCGGCCGCACTGCTGGGCGCCATCACAGTGAAGCTCGATTTACCGCCCGAGATCGTGGTCGTTCATCTTGCGCTCGCGATGATACTGCTGGCCGCCGTTGCAGCGGTCGCGGTTCGTGCTGGTGGGTTTGGCGCAGACACGATTCTCCCGGGTTCGAGCCCGAAGACCGCACGCGGCGCGGCCGCCGCCGCGATCATGGCGCTCATGGTGATCGTCCTCGGCGGGCTTACCGCGAATGTACCGGGCGCCGCGGCGGCGTGCCGGGGGTTTCCGCACTGCGCGAGCGGGATGGTGGGCGGAGCTGGACTGCACGTGCACCTCGCGCATCGCGTGCTGGCAATTCTCCTGGTGCTGCATGTCGCCGGCCTCGTGATGAGCGTCGCTCGGCGCTCCGAAGCACCGACGCTGCGCACGGCATCGCGCGTCGCGATGACACTACTCGTGGTGCAGGTGGCGATCGCGGTCGTGCTCGTGAGCTTCACACCGTCGCCGGCATTGCGATCGCTGCATCAGGCGACGGGGACCGCCGCGTGGCTCTCGCTCGCAGTGTTCGCGCTTCTGGCTCGGCGCGGCCGGGCGGCACCGAGTGAGCGAATGCTCGTCGCTGAACCTGATGTCGCGGAGGCTCGAACGTGAGCGAGGCGCTCGCGCCGGCGCGTTCGTCGTCGTTGCTGCGCGACCTGATCGCGCTGACGAAACCGCGTATCATCTCGCTACTGCTCCTGACCACCGTGGTCCCGATGTATATCGCGGGACGTCCTGATGGCTGGCTGGTGCTTACCGTGCTCGTGGGCGGATACCTGATGGCGGGCGGTGCGAACGCGGTGAACATGTACCTCGATCGCGACATCGACGACCGCATGGCACGCACGCGCCTGCGTCCCATTCCAGGCGGACGGATGTCGCCGCGCGGCGTGCTCGCCTTCGGCATCGCGCTGGCCACCGCCGCGACGTGGCTGCTCGCCTACTTCGCCAACGTGGTCGCGGCGACGGTCGCACTGGCCGGCTTCTACTGCTACGTCTTCGTGTACACGAGCTGGCTCAAGCGGACGACGCCACAGAACATCGTGATCGGCGGCGCGGCGGGTGCAATTCCGCCCCTGGTCGGCTGGACCGCCATGACGGAGCGCATCGATCTTGCCGCCGTCTATCTCTTTCTCATCGTGTTCTACTGGACGCCGCCACACTTCTGGGCACTGGCCATCCTCAAGCAGCGCGATTACGGCAACGCCCGCGTGCCGATGGCGCCTCTCGTCTGGGGCGAGAGGGAGACGACGCGACAGATGGTGTGGTACACGATCATTCTTGTCGCGCTGACCATCCTGCCCGCCACCTTTGGCGCCCTCGGGGCGATCTACCTCATCTCGGCCACCGTGCTCGGGGCCATTTTCCTCGCGGCCGTTCTGCGGCTCGCCACGGCTACCGAACTGGAAGGTCCGGCGCGAATCGTGTGGCGCTACTCGCTGCTGTACCTCGCGCTTCTTTTCGCGGCGATGGCGCTCGATCGTGCAATTCTCTAGTGCTGACGTTTCAGACCGACGGCTGATGATACGGATCGAATGCTGACGGTTCAGATTGCCGCGTCTGCGAACGACCCCGAGCATCTGATGCTCATCGAACGGCCCGTGAATGGGCGAGTGGCGGTGCGGGAGTGGATCGGCGCGGGTTTTGGCTCACCAGCGGTCGAGCGCGAGTACGACGTGGTCGAGCTCTATCGCCTGATCGAGGGGGCCAGCCGGCAGGGACGCCGGGTGGGGCAGGAGCTCTACAGGATTCGGCTATGGCTCGACGGGATCGACATTGAGCGGTCGTCGGGGCAGCCGAATTCGAAGTAGGTCTCGTGCTGAAGGGCGGAACAGCAACTGACTGGTACGGATGCTCCGGATTTACACGAATGCTTCGGATTGCTCCGTGTGCCGACCAACTTGCGCCGCGCCCGCACGCCACAGCACGCGGCCCGTAACACGCACCACGCACCACGCACCACGCACCTTTATTTTGTGACTACGAACTTCAGCGACGCTTTCGTCTCGGCGTTGGCGGTCACTGTCACGGGTTGCTCGACCGAGCCAAAGCGGTTGTGCCACGCGACCAGCCGGTAACTGCCGGGAGGAACCGAATCCATCAGGAAGCTGCCGCCAGCGTGCGTTTCGGCGTAGTACGGGTGATCGAACACGAGCACCCAGCCATGCGTCCACGGGTGGCGATCGCAGGTCAGCGCGATGCGAGCCGGCTTGCGGAGAAGGGTCTGCACTGGCACCACCTGCCCCGCGGTGTGGAGCGAGATGATGGACTGCGGTCGAACGCCTGGAGCGACCACGAGCCGCAGTCGATGGCCGGCGTCGTCGAGGCTGCGGACGTTCAGGGTTCCGCCGGTGACTACCGCCTGCGTCCGAGGTGTGATGAGGCATCGCTCGTAGAGGAGCTCATAACGACGCTCGACAGGAAGCGCCTTGCCGGTGCGCACGTCCTCGAGCCACACAATGGAGCCGACCACGCCAGCATCGTATTCGAGTGTCGGGAAGCTGAGCGTGTCGCCGCAGGTCTTCTGATCGTGCGTCGGCATCACGATGGTGTCGGCGGTGTGGCCGCCATCGACATCCAGCGATCCGCTCACCCGACCCCACGACGCGGGCATCGCCTCCCGATACCGGGGTCTGGCTGCCACGAACGATGGCGAAGCCCCGCCACCGGCCCCCGCTGGCGGCGGGTCTTCTTCGCGACGCTGGCAGGAGCTCAGAAGTACCAGGGCAACGGTGAGCCCGGCGACTGCTCCGATCGGAATTCGATTCACCGGGGTAATTTTCGTACGAGGAGCGCGCTTGCGGCAGGTGGCATCGTTTCAGAACCGGACTGCGAGTGACCGGATTACACGGACTGCGAGTGACCGGATTACACTGATTGTGAAATCAATTCCACGGATCGTTCCTCGCGAAGCTACAGTTTCGTTGCGGCACGTGGCCAACAAAAAAAAACAAGATGAAGCACGAGGTGATCAGGAGGGCCTCCTTTTCACGGAGCAATCCGTGGAATCCGATGGCTCCCTCAAATCCGGTCACTCGCGGTTTCGGTTAAACATGGTGGCCTTTATTGGCGCTCCCCGAGAATCACGGCAATCGTAGGCCACTCTTGCCACGCGCTCTTATCTCGATCTCTTTGAAGCAATGATCGCAACACTCACACTGCTCGCGGCAATATTGACGCACCCGGCGTCCGACAGCCTTCGCTCCGACGCCGAGATTCGCGAAGTCGTCCTGCGACACGCGCCGGCCGTGCGCGCGTGCTACGAGACCGAGGGCCTTGCTCGCAACAGCAGGCTCACCGGAACGGTGGAGCTCGAGATTCGTATTCTTCCCGTCGGTCGTGTTGACAGCGTGCAGGTGGTCGGCTCCGGCATGACCGGGCCGGGCACAAGAGAAGTCACCGAGTGTATCACTGCCATCGCACGCAACTGGCGTTTCGCGCGCGGACCATACTCCACCGAGCAGGTCATCCTGCCCTTTCTGCTGAAGCCGGCGCGCTCTTCCTCGATTCACACGACATCGGTCGAAACGCCACGCAGTTGAACCAGGCTCCTCCGCGACGGCAGCTCTCCCACTCAGGCGCGGTTCGCGTCTGGCACGTTGATTGACTCTCTGATAGCCATGAACTCCTCGCGTACGTTTCGCCGCATGCAGGGTCTCCGCACGTTCATCCTGCCCCTCGCCGCCACGCTCACGGTGGCATCCTGCGCCAGCATCCCGCACCTCTCCGGTCAGAGTCGCGAGCTCTGGGCCTTCACTGCGCCATGGGACCCGGCAAGCGACCTCAGCGCGCGGCGCAACGCCAACAAGCTCGCCGTCATCATCTCGGGTTGGATCGCGCTCGACAGCGCCACGGCACGTCCGTTGGAGCTGTTCAGCGACAGCCTGCGCACTACTGGCGGATCCCGGTACTACGCACTCGTCACCTCGTGGCACAACGACCGCTTCCATCCCGAAGTCATCCTCGCCCTCGGAAAGAACGAAACGCTGCTCGGACAAACGGCCGGCACGATCGCCATGCGCGCGTCGGCCAGCGGATACACGGGTCTCGTGCTCGACTTCGAGGGACACGCGAAGCGCGACCTTCCCACGCTCCTGCGCGTTTCAAAAGTGATCGCGGACTCGGCGCGCGCGCGCAAAGTCTCCAGTATCGCGATCGCCATCCCCGCCGGTGACACCGCCGGCTACCCCGCCATGCCGATGCTCGGTTTCGCGGACTTCGTCATGCCAATGCTGTACGACGAACACTGGTCTGGCTCGCCCCCCGGACCCGTGGCGTCGCCCGATTGGGTCCGCAGGACGCTCGGCGTTCGAGTCGCCGAGGTAGGAGCGAACAGAATCGTGGCGGCGTTGCCGCTCTATGGATATCGATGGGGGCGCGACAAGCCCGGCGAAACCATCGGCTACCTCGACGCCCAGCGACTGGCCGCAGAGGCGGGAACCATCCTCGACCGGGAGCCGTCCAGCCAAACCATTCGCGCTCGCCGCGAAGGACAGTGGGAGCTGTGGGTCACCGATGAACGGCTTCTCTCGACGCTGATGAAGGACATCGAGGGTCAGGGCGTGCACCGCTTTGCCTTCTGGCGGCTGGGCCTCGAAGATCCTGCGGTCTGGAAAGGGGCGTTCCGCTAGGCGGGCTGCGTTTCCTCGGGCACCGCGCGAAGTCGGAAGTGGAAGACCGCGGCGCCCACCAGCAGCAGTGCGGTGCCCATGAGTGACGTCACCGGGCTTGCAACCACCGCGCTCACAATGCCGAAGCACGCGGCAACCACGAAGAAGGCCGGCAGCACGGGATACCACGGCACGGAGTAGTACCGCTCGTCGGCGTAGACTTTCTTTCGCAGCACAAAAACGCTCGCGGCGCCAAGCGTGAAGAAAATCCAGTCCGCGAACACGACACCGCTCAGCAGGCGCCCAATACTCCCCTGCGCGGCAACGAGCAGCACCACCGTCCACCCGCCCATCACCAGCACCGCAATGTGCGGTGAGCCATGCCGGGGGTGAATCTCCGCCGCCCTGCGAAAGAACACGCCGTCGCGCGCCATCGCGAAGACGATTCGCGGCGTCGTGAGCAGCACGACGTTGAGAAAGCCGAGCATCGACAGCATGGCGGCCACCGTCATCGCAGTCGCACCGCCGGTGCCGAGCATTCGCGTGGCAGTATCCACGGCGACGGCACCGCTGGACGCCAATCCGTCTCGTCCCAGCGCGCGCAGGTAGACGACGTTGGCGCCGAGATAGATGGTGATCACAATGGCGATGCCAAGCAGCAGCGCTCGCGGAATCAGTTTCGAAGGCTCGCGAATCTCGCCGGCCACCATGTTCATCTGCTGCCACCCGCCAATTGTGAACAGCACCGGCACGAACGCCGCGGCCAGCCCAACGAGCAATGAGGCTCGCGGCGCGGGCGCCGAAGGCACCGCCGGTGCGCCGCCGATGCGCGTCCAGAGCAATAGTCCGCCAACGATGAGCAGGCCGAGTGCAACGATCTTCGCCACCGTGAGCGCATTCTGCGCGATGGCGCCTGGCCTGATGCCGAAGTAGTTCAGCGCCGTAACCGCCAGGACGGTGATGATCGCCACCGGCAGCGGACCGCCAACGGCGCCGATATTCACGAAGCTGCCCATGTAGTTCGCGAAGCCCAGAGCGACGGCCGCTTCGGCTCCCGTTGCGATGATGCCCAGGAGCATCCACCCGTAGAGAAACGCCGGCAGTCGGCCGAACGCCTCGCGAATGTAGACGTACGCGCCGCCGGCTTCGGGAAACAGGGCGCCAAGCTCCGCATAGGTCAGCGCACCAGCGATCGCGACGACGCCGCCAAGCGCCCACACGAGCAGAATCCAGCCACCCGACGGCAGCGCCTTCGCGACCTCTGCCGGTGTAAAGAAGATCCCACTCCCGATAATCCCGCCGACAACGAGCAGAACAGCCGAGAACAGTCCAAGCTCCCGCTTGAGCGATCGTTCCCCGCTGGACCTGTCGAGCGACGCCTGGTAACGGCTGGAAATGGCTCGTACTGGCGTCGTGTGCCGGCTGTTCATACGACGAGCAGTTCGCGCTGATACTCCCTGGGCGTGATGAGCAGCTTGCCGTCGCGAACGACGGCGTTCACCTCGGACCGGACGCCGAGCTCCCCCGGCAGATAGATGCCCGGCTCGATGGAGAAGGCCACTCCCGGAAGGAGCAACCGCTCCTCGCGGCTTTCGAGGTTGTCGATGTGTGGACCGGATCCGTGGAGCTCGCGCGAGTCGATGGAATGCCCGGTGCGGTGGATGAACTGCTCACCGAATCCAGCCGTGATGATGACCGCCCGCGCGGCGTCATCGAGCTCGCCGCCGCGCACCGGTTGGCGAGCCCCTATCCTCGATTCTCCGAGAACGATGGCCGCGTCCCTCGCGTTGCGAACCGTCTCCCACACGGTAACCGAACGTGCGCTCGCTGCGCCCAGTGTAGCGATCCACGTCTGATCGGCGAAGACACCGCCGGGCTCGCGCGCCCAGAGATCGATGAGCAGCATGCTCCCGCTCGCGATCGCCGCCGAGCTGGTGGCGGATGGCGCATAGTGCGCATTGGCGGCGTTAGGTCCGATGGCGACGATGGGACCGTGGTCGGGCGCCTCGAGGCCGGCGCGCGCGAAGCGCTCGAGGATCCAGTGCTGGAGCGCATGCTCGCCGATGGGAGTTCCGCCGCGCGCACGCTCGCCCGCGAGGGCCAACGCATCGCGCGCAACGGCGGCAATGAGCTCGGCCGCTCGCTCGTGCGACGCGACGTCGGCGGTGGAGAGCTGCGCGTAGAACATCGAGACGAGCGCACCCGATGAGACGACGTCCTTCGCGCTCGCACGCACGAGATCCAGCACGCCCGCGGGCACACGATCCACGTAGGGTACCGCGTCGCCCGGCGAGTACTCCATGGCGATGCGTTTTCCGCCAACGAGCGACGCCACCAGCGACTCGAGTGTTCGCCACGAGCTGTACTGCTCGCGTCCCCACTGCTGCGGCCACTCCCGCCACGGGCCCTGCTCGATGGCGTGCGTGATCGCCACCGGGGTCCCGTTGGCTGGAATCCAGCCAAAGATGCGCCGCGTGACCATCCCCCGCAGTCCGAGCATTCCGATGGCAATGGGATTCACACCATGGAAATCGAACAGCAGCCACCCGTCGAGCCCTTCCTCGGCGAGCGCCTGCTGGATACGCGGTAAGGTCTCGGGCGTGAGCAGCGCTACATCCTCGCCCTGGGGCGCTCCGCGCTCTCCTCCCTCGTCCCACCCGGCTTGTCCACGGGCCGCCATTCCGCGCGCCACTCGCAACTCCCTTCACCGCGTCCGCTACAGCGCGTGTGCTCCACGGCGCCCTGGTTGCCGATCAGCAGGCGCAGGAGCTCCCGAAGTGAGGATTCGTAATAGGCGCATCCGGCTGAGTGCGGGGCGCTGCCGATGGTGACCGACGCCGGCACGTCGAGCAGGAGAAAGCTTCCCACTCGCTTGAGGGTGCCATTGAGATATCGCTCGGCGATACGGCGCGCCTGCCGCAAGGCGATCGGTCGCGCGATGAGCGAGGGCAGGAGCATCATCGACCGGCGGCGAACGGGCGAGATCGTGAGGTACGACTCCCGCGCGAGGAAACGGCCGGCGGCCCGG
>JBKJRV010000423.1:0-2644 GCA_046593115.1 Gemmatimonadaceae bacterium | reverse complement strand
TTGTTCGGCAAGCTTGCGACGTCGGCGGTGTCGCGCGAGCTCATCTTCCTGTTCTTCGCGACGACAGCGTTGAAAAAGGACCCGGGGACCGACGAGGCGGCGGAAGCGATGGCGATCAACAAGGTGGCGGTCGTCGGCGCAGGCTTCATGGGCGCCGGCATCGCAACGGTGGTCGTCGAGAACGGGACGTCGGTGCGGATGAAGGACGCCGATCACGGACGCGTGGGGAAAGGTCTCGCGTCGATCCGTGAGGTGATCGCCGAGAAGCTCACGAAGAAACAGATCACCAGGCAGCAGCTCGACGAGACAATGGCGCTCGTGGGCGGCACGACGGACTACTCCGGTTTCTCGAACGTGGACCTGGTGGTCGAAGCGGTGTTCGAGGATCCGTCCGTGAAGCACCAGGTGCTTCGTGAGAGCGAGCAGGTGATCCCGACGGACGCCATCTTCGCATCCAACACGAGCACCATTCCCATCGCGCGCATTGCGGAGGCGTCGGCGCGACCCGATCGCGTCGTCGGCATGCACTTCTTCTCGCCGGTGCACAAGATGCCGCTGCTCGAGGTCATCGCGGGTGCGGAGACGTCGCCAGACGTCATTGCCTCGGTGGTGGCTTTCGGCAAGCAGATTGGGAAGACGGTGATCGTCGTGAACGACGCGCCGGGTTTCTACGCCAATCGCATCCTGTCGCCGTATGTGAACGAAGCAGGCAAGCTGCTGGACGATGGCGCCGCCATCGAGACGGTGGACAAGGCGCTGGTGCAGTTCGGCTTTCCGGTGGGCCCGATCACGCTGGTGGACGAGGTGGGTATCGATGTCGCCGGCAAGGTGGGCAACATCATTGCTGATGCTTTCGGCGAGCGCATGGCGCCATCACGCACGTTGCAGCAGGTGGTGAGCGCCGGACGGTATGGTCGAAAGGGGAAGAAGGGTTTTTATCTGTACGACGAGAACGGCAAAAAGGGCGGCGTTGACGCGAGCGTGTACGACCTGTTCCCGACGGGGCAGAACCGCGTGGAGATCCCGGTCCAGGAGATTCAGCAGCGCACGGTGCTCGCGATGGTGAATGAGGCGGCGCGCTGTATCGAGGAAGGGATTCTGCGTTCGCCGCGCGACGGCGATGTGGGCGCGGTGTTCGGGATTGGCTTTCCGCCGTTTCGCGGGGGTCCGTTCCGGTACATCGATGCGGTTGGCGTCGGGAAGATCGTCGAGCAGCTTGAGGAGCTTAACGAACGCTTTCCGCCCCGATTTCGGCCGGCGGAGATTTTGGTTCAGATGGCGCGCAAGAAAGAGCGCTTCTATCCGGAGGACGGGCCTGGCCACTAGGCTGGAACTGAACAGCGAGTTATCCCGGATTCACACAACGAGGAGCGGATAACAGCGAGTTATCCCGGATTAGACGGATACCTGCACTGATCATTCGGATTGCTCCGTGAACAGAGCGGCTCCGCTCGCCTTGTCTGCTGTTACCTCTTTTTCTTTTTTTCTGCCCGCGGGCGCGGTGCTCTAATTGGCGAGGAGCGATCCGTTGAATGTTTTTTCAAATCCGAATAATCCGGTCACTCGCAGTTCAGTTCTTACAGCGATGCCGGGCCGTTACGGCGAGTTGCCAGGAAGGGTGATGTCGACAGCGTGCGTCGTAGCACCCCGGACCACTACCACATTGGACCGAACGCCAGCCGAGAAGGGTGAGCTTCGTGGCGCGTCGGAGCGGACGATGTACGTGCCAGGCATCAGATACGGGATCCTGAACTGGCCGTATGCCGTCGTCCGTCCGGTCGCGCGCACCGACCAGCTTTGCTCGAATGAATCCGGATTGCCACTGTAGACCGTGATCGTGACGTCGCCAATCGGACGCGGATCGGCCGCCAGTGTGTCGCCTCTCACGGTTCCGGAAATGCCCCCGGTTGCCGCTTCATTGACCGATCGCATCACCGGCAGGAACTGGAAGCCGCCGTTGTCCAATGGCCAGAAGCTGCGGCCGACGTCGAAATCGATCACGATGCGCGCGCTGTCGCCCGATATGGTATTCGCCCCCTCGACCAGCGCGTAGAGTCGCGGCAGGCCGGCACTGAAACCCCAGCGTACGGGCAGCCGGCTCCCTGACTTGCTGGTGATCGAGGACGAGTCGGTATTGAGGATCATCCGCAGCGACCGGTACTGTCCGCGCGGGAGCACTGCGATGCCCACCGTGTCGGTCACTCCGCGCTGCAGGTCGAGAAGGTTGTAGCGCTGCTTCGGCTGCGAGACCAGCTCCCATTCAGCGCCGCCGGCATTGTCGGTGGTGTCCGTGCCGGTAGAGGCCGCGATGCTAGCGATGTAAATGTCTACCCGGGCAACCGAGTCGTATGGGAATGGTGCGTCGGTCAGCATGATCTGCGTTCGAAGGCCGGTTTGGTGCGACAGCGGAGCATCATCTTCGTAGCATGCGGCCGCGGATATCATCGTGATCATCGTCGCAAGCGCGAGCACCGGGAGCGAAGTGCGTCTCATGGCAGTATGTGTTCAGGAACGGTGGGTGGCAGAATGCCGGGAACTGCAATCCGATCGCTGGGTTAGACCACGGCTCGAGCGTTGCCGTCACCTGCGACGTTGATTGTCATTCATTGGGGAAGCGCTCAGGAGCTGGACGCAGGCTGCAGTC
>JBKJRV010000392.1:0-2682 GCA_046593115.1 Gemmatimonadaceae bacterium | reverse complement strand
GGCCGGCACGGAGCTGGCGGTGGGCACCGCGCAGGCGCTTCAGGTGACCTTCACCCCGGCCGACGCCACGCTCTACAATAGTGTCGCGGCCGCGGTGACCATTGATGTCATCAAGGCTTCACAGACCATCGCGTTTGACGTGATTCCCGACAAGACGTTCGGCGATCCCGCATTCACGATCACCGCCACTGCCAGCTCGGGGCTCTCGGTCTCGTTCGCTTCCATCACGGCCTCTGTCTGCACCGTGAATAGCGCGACCGTAACGCTGACCGGTAGTGGCAGCTGCTCGATTACCGCCGAGCAGGCCGGCAATGCAAGCTTTGACGCGGCACCTTCGGTAACGCGGACCTTCGCTGTTACGAACCCCGTTTCAGCCACGCTGACTGTGAACCCGGCCACCGGTGTCTTTGGTGGAACTGCCACGCTGTCGGCCACGCTCGCGGATCAGGGCACGCCGTTGCGGGGCAAGACGGTAAACTTCTCGATCAATGGCGTGACGATCGGCACCGCTGTTACCGACTCATCTGGGTTGGCAGTCTTTCCGAACGCGAGTATCGCGGGGATTGCCGTCGGCACATCGCCGACCGCGATCGGTGCGAGCTTCGCGGGGGACGGTGTGTTCGGTCCGCAGGTGGCGTCAGGCCCGCTCACGGTGAATCAGGCGGGTGCAACGCTGACCTTCGACTCACTCACGGTGGGCTACACGGGGGCAGCGCGAGCGGTCGTCGTCAATACGGCGCCGAGTGGCCTGTCGGGCGTGTCGGTGACCTATGACGGCTCGCCTGCCGCGCCGACAGCATTGGGCAGCTACGCTGTGGTCGCGACCCTGAATAACCCGAACTACACGGCGTCGGCGATCAGCGGCAATTACGTGATCGCGCAAGGCGCGCAGACGATCAACTTCGCGCCGATCCCGGGTCACGTGAATTCGGATCCGCCGTTTACGGTGAGCGCGACCGCGATGTCCCTGCTGGCTGTAACGTTCACGGTCGGCGCGACTGACCAATGCACCATCGACGCCAGCAATCTGGTTACGCTGACCGGCGTTGGAAGCTGCACCGTCACCGCAAGTCAGGCCGGGGATGCCAACTGGCTACCGGCGGCGCCAGTGTCGCGCACGTTCAGTATCAGCTCCGAGCCGGTGGCCACGGTGAGCGTGGCAGTGTCCCTGGCCACCATCATCAAGCGTGACTCCGTGCGCGCGGTGGCGACGCTGCGCGATGCCGCAGGGAACGTTATCACGGGTCGGACGATCGCCTGGTCCTCCGGCAATCCAAAGCTCACCCTGCTGCGCGACAGCGGCGACGTCGCCTGGTTCCGTGGTGACTCCGTGGCGACGATCACCGTGCTTGCGACGAGCGAGGGTCGCACCGGCTCGGCGCCGGTGACCGTGAACACCAACCTGGTGGCCGTCTCGATTCAGCCGCAGACCGTACTCTCGTTCGATGCCTTCGGCAGCACGGTCGACCTCGACTACCGCGGGTTTGCGTCCGGGGAGCGCATAGTCATCGATGCGGACGTCACGTGGACGTCGGACAATGCGAGCGTTGCGTCGGTCGACTTACTGACGGGTGTTGTGACGGCGAGGGCGAACGGATCAGCGACGATCACCCTGAATGCCGAGGGGCTCATTCAGACAGCGAGCGTGTCGGTTACGCAGCGGGTCGCGGTCATCCAACTCACGTCCTCTGCCAGCATCGCGTTCACGGGAGT
The DNA here is from genome assembly GCA_046593115.1 of Gemmatimonadaceae bacterium. Classification (GTDB taxonomy): domain Bacteria; phylum Gemmatimonadota; class Gemmatimonadetes; order Gemmatimonadales; family Gemmatimonadaceae; genus JBKJRV01. The sequence continues at coordinate 969 of JBKJRV010000392.1, read as the reverse complement.
GAACGTCACCTCGCAGATCGTGGCGGCGCCCAGGGACCGGAACAACTACGTCGTGGCCGGTTTCTCGATTGCCTATGTGCCAGGGAACAGTGTGATCGCTGACGTCTCGGCGAGCGGGCTCGTGACGTCGAGGCAGAGCGGCTCGACGTTCATTCAGCTCACCGCCGATACCGTTTCGCTGCAGATCCCGGTGACGGTGACGCAGAGCGCGCAGACTATCGTGCTCTCGGCGTCACCTGACAGCGTACTGAACACCGGGGAGCAGGTGCAGCTCACCTACAGGGTGTTCGATGGTGCTGGCGACCCCATCATCGGCGCTTCGGTGTCGTTCGCCACCAGCAACGGCGGTATTGCGACCGTCTCCGCGGGCGGCGTGGTGACGGGCATGCTTGCCCCGGGATCGGTCCCGAATACGCAAACCGCGACGATCACCGCGATGAGTGGTGCAGCGGCGACGACGACCATTCCGATCACCGTCGCGGCGCCGCCGAGCGGTAACAGGATCTGGGTGGGCGGAGCGGCGGGTCAGGAATCAAACTTCAACGTTGCGGGCAACTGGAATCCGGTCGGCCTGCCAGATATCAACGACACGGTAAAGATCAACACGACTACATATCAGCCGTCGATGACCGCGTCTGCCACTGTGGGATCGCTGATCGTTTATCCGGGCGCGAGTCTGAATCTGAATGCCAACAACCTCACCACGCCCGGCCTGGTGCAGGTGCAAGGCACAGTCGGCGGCGTCGGAACGGTAGTGTTGAATGGCAGTTTTGCGGGGAAGAACGCAGTAGTGGGATCGTTGCCCAATCTGACCGTGATTGGTCAGGCCCGCGCGAACGGTCCGGTGGACCTGGCGGGCAATCTCACTATCGATGGCAACGGAATTTTCGCGGTGGGCAACCAGAAGGTCACGGCCACCGGCGATCTCGCGACGATCTCCAGCGGAACGCTCCAGCAGGACTCCGCTGG
>JBKJRV010000086.1:0-3090 GCA_046593115.1 Gemmatimonadaceae bacterium | reverse complement strand
ACTGCCGCGTGATCAGACGCTTGGCCGCCTCTGACTCTCCGCCGGCATAGATCGTTGGACGCGGGGTGCGGACCGGCTTCGGCTCGAGCACCGTTTCGTCCACCGAATAATATTTTCCTTTGAACGTGAAGCTCGGCTCTGTCCACACGCCATTCAGCACCTGCAGCCACTCCGCGGTGCGGGCATAGCGATCATCGTGTTCATCGAACTGAATGCCGTATCGCCGAGCCTCGTCCGCCCACCAGGATGAAACGACGTTGAGGGCCAGACGCCCATTGGAAATCCGGTCGATGTTCGCTGCCTGCTTCGCCAGAATCGCCGGGTTGTGAAAGGTCGGCCGCACTGCCACCATCAACTCGAGTCGCTCGGTCACTGCGGCCAAAGCTGCAGCGGTACTCCAGGCGTCCAGCGATGGCGCGCGAATTCCCTTGATGTCATTCAGAAACAGCTCGGCGATCAGCGTCAGGTCGAAGCCGATTTCCTCGCTGCGTTGCGCGAGCCGCTTCACATCGCTCCACGTCGCGTCCATGCCTTCGTCGTCGACGTTGCGCAGCCAGCCGCCAAACACGGGAAGCCAGTAGCCGAAGCGCATCACGCCACCTCCGCGACTTCGCCGGCGGTCACCGGCAGGCCCGCGCGCTCGGCGAGAAAGTCGACGAGTCGCTCGAAGGGATCGAAGCCGATCACGTTCGGTGCGTCTGCGACGAAGTTGGAGAGCGCATTGATATCGTAGAAGTACGGCTTGCCGTCGCGCGCATCGACCAGGTACTCGACTCCGCCCACGTCAAGCCGCGCGCGCGCGGCGATGCGCTCCACCTGCCGAATGATTTCCACTGGCGGTGTGAATCCTTCGACGCGCATTCCGTTCGCCGGTGCATCGAGCGCACAGGCCGAGCGGAGCAGACTCTGTCCGTCGGTCGTCTGGCACGCGTCGGCCGGGCAGAGGTTGAAGGAATCGCCAGCCGGATAGACGTTGATGGCGTACAGAAATTTGCCCCCCAGGACCTCTACGCGAGTGATGTGACCGCCGGCGTAGGGCGCCAGCTCCTGCACGAGCGCAGTGTGGTCCACACCAAGCTGGATCGTTCCGGCCTTTGACGCCCGATCGAGCTCGCCGGGAGAATCGTACCGGACGATGCCGGCGCCGCTTCCGCCAATGTTCGCCTTGACGATAACCGGGAATCGAAGTCCCCTCGCGGCGTCCGGTGCCACCGTGCCTGAGTTGATGACGCGCGCACGCGGATACGCGAGATCGAGTTCCTGAAGCAGATCGAGCTGAGCAGCCTTTGAGATTTCCAGCGCATAGACCGCGGAGCCGTTGACCACGTTCACACCGCAACGTTCGAGGTATCTCAGCCAGTGGAGCGTGTGGAACGTGGACTCCGCCTCACTTCGGAGGTATGCCGAGGGGCTCGCGCGATTGAAGACCAGCGAGTAACGCACCTCCGGCTCGGCGGGATCGTAGCTGTGCGCGTTTGCGTCCAGCGTCACGTAATCGATGCCGCGGCGGTCGAGCTCCGCGAACAGCGGCCGGAACCAGTCGGGGTGCTCGTACAGGATTGCGATTGGTCGAGTCATGTTGGGCGTATGGTGAAGGAGAATCGTGAGCACAAAAAAAGGCCGCGCTCCCAAGGGAGTCGCGGCCGTTTCGGCGCTTGCGAGGGCTTTGTGAGCCCGACTGGTCAGATCATCCGGATGTGAATGAGATCGCCAGCCCTCTGGGGAGACGGGACGGAGTGCGATAACACATACACATGACCGCGGATCTGAAGATCATGACAGCAACCTATGCGCAGCGGGGTCAAATCGGAAGTGGGTCTGTCCGTTGGAGAGAAACGCCGTCGAGAAAGCGACGTGAGCCCCCGCGCACCCAGAACGCCTCGGCACGGTGAGGCTCACCGTAACTTGAGCAGAATGACCGGAATCGCCAGGATGAGAATCCAGAAGAGCAGCGTCTTCAGGAAGCTGCGTCGATCGAACCTGCGTTGCGACGTTCGCATTGCCATTCCATCGGAATGATCGCGACACCCACTGCGAACGCACCCGCGAGATTGAGTACGTAGTTCTCGTCGCGACTGAATCCCTTGTAGAGGTAGAGCAACGCCCCGAGGGCCACGAGCGCTCCAACAAAGATGTCGCGGAATCGCGCGTCGAACGCGTGATAGTACGCGCTGAGCGAGCCTTGAAAAGGAATCCCGACGAACATCCGCGCCGTGACCGGCACGAGGAGCAGCACGAGTGCGATCAGCAGCAAACCGTACCGCAGGTTGAAATACGTGGACTCCATGTGCTTCTGCAGTGCCGCGGGACTCTTGTCGTCCTTGTCTGGTGAAACCATCCCGTCCGTCGAAGTGAGCGGTGGTTTGACGAGCGCGTCAGTGGTTGGCATGGCTGTTCGAGTGCATGGTCGACTACTTTGCCGCGACATCGCGAAGCGTCTGCACGAGCGTATTACGGCAGGCTCACATGTGCAACTTCTAATCAGCGTCGTCCTGAGAATTCACGGTCGCGATAATGTCTTCGCCGCTGCCTTGGCAACATCAAGAGGCGTGCGATCGTCACTCGATGCGACCCATGTGGCCGGCGACAATCCGCCAACCCGCAGGAGTTTCGCGCCAAATGCGCGTGTAGCGCATGGCTCCGTTGGCTGACTGACCCGCGTACGTCCCTTCGAAGTCCATGCGCACGATGACAACCGCGATTTCTCCGTAGCGGCGAATCAAGCGTTCAGACGCGTCAATGCGCGTTGCGCGTAGCAAGCCCAGGTTGTGGGACTCGAGATCCATTGCCTTGGTGACGAGGGCACCGTTGAAGGCCGTGAATATAAGATCGTCGTCGATGAGGCGATCGAGTGCGGCGACGTCGTTCTGCAACATCGCCTGTCGCAGCTCTTCTTCGGCGGCGAGGATGGAGTCGTCAGCCGTTTCGTTCCTGTCTGGCGTCATGTGGACCTAGTCAGTCGGTGGGCACGAAGCTGCGACCAGGGGACGAACGCGGCAGGAACGATCGAGCCACCGCGCACCGTCGCCGCCGTGCGATCAATCGGCGTAACGCTGCTCGGCTACAGGCAACCTTCGACATACGCAATGC
>JBKJRV010000046.1:0-5519 GCA_046593115.1 Gemmatimonadaceae bacterium | reverse complement strand
ATGCGTTGGGACGCACCGATAGCAGCGCCGGGCTGCCCGTCAGCGACAGCGTTGCGGTCACCTTGCCGATATTCATCGGATGCTTCGCGAGAATGCGCTCGCCATCCAGCTCGACCGAGACGATATCGGCAGCCAGCGGCACACGCAGCCTCGCGGCCACGCGTGGGGCAAGGTCGCGTCCCTGGGCACTCGCACTGAAAATGGCGGCGCGGTAGCCGCCATCCTTGATTCGGGCCGCGGCAGTCGCGGTCGCGGCCTCGGGCGAGTACATGGCGAGCTGGTCATGTTCCACTACGATCACGACGTCTGCACCGTACTCGCCGAGCTGCGCCGCCTTGGCCGCAACACCAGGCGGTCCCAGCAGTAACGCGTGGACTTCACCACCGAATGCATCGGCGAGACGACGCGCGGCGGTGACGGCTTCGAGCGCCACCTTCCGCAACTCTCCGGACCGCGTCTCTGCGTAGGCAAGCACGTTCGGCATTAGAGGACCTTGGCTTCGGTTTCGAGCAGGCGGACCAGTTCCGGCACCGCGGCGATACCTTCGCCGACAATGCGGCCGCCACTACGCTCAGGCGGCAGATCCATGGTGCTGACGGTGATGCGTACGTCCCCCAGAGCTGCCGCCTTCGACTCGATCGGTTTCTTCTTGGCGCCCATGATGCCCTTGAGCGATGGCAGCCTGGCCTTGTTCAGCCCTTCATCCACGGTAAGCACCGCCGGCAGTGGGAACTCCACAATCTCGGAAGCGCCTTCGAGCTCCCGTTGCGCCGTTCCCCGCTTGTCGCTGATCTCGAGCTTCGAGATAGCGGTGACGCATGGAAGGTCGAGCAATTCGGCGACGATCGGTCCCACCGCCTGACTCGCGGAATCGATGGACAGCTTTCCGAACAGGATCAGATCGTAGCCACCCGGCCTCAGCTCCGAGGCCAGCGCGGTCGCGATAGCGAAAGGGTCAAACGGAATACGGTCGACCTTCAGGTGAATGCCACGGTCGACTCCCATGCTGAGCGCTTTGCGGATGGTTTCCTGCGCGGCGTCCGGACCGAGCGAAATGGCGACGACTTCGCCCTGGCCCGCCTTCTCCTTCAACTGGAGCGCGGCCTCAATGGCATAGGTGTCGAAGTCACTGATGTCGAATTTCAGGCCCGTCTCGTCGACGGAGGCGCGGTCGGCGCCAATGCGGAAGCGTGCCTCCATGTCGAGCACGCGCTTGATGCACACGGCGATTTTCACCGCGAGAGCCTCATGTGAAAGGATTCACATGAAAGATAGTATGGCTCTCACGATCAGGTGAACGCGTTGAGCCCCGTGATCGCCTGCCCAAGGACAAGGGTGTGAATGTCGTGCGTGCCCTCGTACGTGTAGACGCTCTCGAGATTGGTCATGTGCCGCATGCTGGCGTATTCGGCGAGGATGCCGTTTGCGCCGAGCAATCGTCGCGCTTCGCGGGCAATGTTCGTGGCGATGTCGATGTTGTTTCGCTTGGCAAGCGACACCTGCTGCGGTGTGAACGTCCCCGCATCCTTGAGACGCCCCAAATGCAGCGATACCAGCTGCGCCTTCACAATCTCCGTCAGCATATCGGCAAGACGCACCTGCTGGATCTGGAACCCGCCGATCGGCTTGCCGAACATGACGCGGTTCTTCGCATACGACGTCGCTTCCTCGAAGCAGGCGATGGCCGCTCCGATCGCACCCCACGAGATGCCGTAGCGCGCCTGCGTGAGGCACATGAGCGGGCTCTTGAGTCCACCCGACTTGGGAAGGATCGCGTCAGCCGGAACGCGGCAGTCCTGCATCACCAGCTCACTGGTATCCGAAGCCCGAAGTGAGATCTTGCCGTGCTGGTCCTTCGCCTTGAACCCCGCCGTATCGGTGGGCACGACGAAGCCACGGATGTTCTTCTCTTCCCTGCCGTCGAGCTTGGCCCAGATAATCGCAACATGGGCTGTGGACCCATTCGTGATCCACATCTTCGAGCCGTTCAGGACGAAGCTCCCATCTTTCTGCGTCGTGGCAGTCGTAATCATCCCGCCCGGATTGGAGCCGTAGTCCGGCTCCGTCAGCCCGAAGCAACCGATGACCTCACCAGCGGCCATCCTCGGCAGATAGTGTCGCTTCTGCTCCTCGCTCCCGAACGCGTAGATGGGATACATGACGAGCGCGCCCTGAACCGAGGCGAATGAGCGCACGCCGGAATCGCCACGCTCGAGTTCCTGCATGATCAGTCCGTACGCGACGTTGTTTAAACCGGCGCAACCGTACTCCTCGGGCAGGTTGGCGCCGAAGACGCCAAGTTCCGCGAGTCCCGGTATGATTTCCTTCGGAAAGCGCCCCTCGATGTAGCAGTCACCGATAATGGGGAGCACGTTCTCGTCCACGTACGCGCGAACGCTATCACGCACGGCGCGCTCCTCTTCAGAGAGGGCGCTGTCGATATTGAAGAAGTCTTCCATATGAAGAAAGCTATGGAGCGACGTGGACTGGGTGAAGACCAGGGCAGCTGGCGAACACAACTTCTTCAGCGATCCTGCTACCACACCTCGGCGACCGTGTGGGCGAGCAGTCTCTAGCCTTCGCGCGCAGCCCGCAGCGCGATGACCCGCTCCAACGGAACGTTGTGCTCCTGACCGCCACCGACCAGTCGCCGCGCCGAGGGCGTCACGCCCACTTCGCGTGCCTTGGCGCGGAACACCGGACCGTGGTCAATGTCGAGCCCGGTCTCGTCCTGCCACTGATGGATCATTTCGTGAAGCAGGGTATTCAGCGCCTCTTCCCGGCCATGTCGTCTGATGTGCCGCCGGCTGATGACGATTTCCGCCCGATCGCCGGCCGCAGACGCCGCCGTATAGTGGCCGAGCCGGCTTCGCATGCGACGGGAGATGCTCACGTCGATCGTACGCAGCTTGCCCCCGAAATACCCGGTGTTGAGCGTGCGATGCCACTCCATGAGCTCCCTGGCCGAACGCTCATCGCGCGGGTCGGGATGATCGCGTTTCCGTTCAGCCGGAGTTGACGTCCGCACAATGGGGTAACCGAGCAATACCCGGCGGGCCGCGCGACGCTGCAGGTACGTGCGGCCTTCGACGAACGTCACGATTGCCTTCAGCACCTCCCGCGGCGCACCCAGGTATCCCTCGTGAATTCGCAGCTCACGCGACCGGAAGCTCACCATCACGGCACGGTTATTCGTCAGGCGACAATGATCCACGGCGCTGAGCCCCAACTCGCGAAGCAGCCGATGCAGCGCTTCGGCGGTTTGGGGCTGCGCCTCAAACTCGAGCCCGAGCTGACGAGGGTCCAGTTGCCGGAGGCGGGTCATCGCGGAAAGCACTTCTGCGGGCCCGCCACGAATGCACGCTCCCTGCTCGCCCAGATGGACGTCGTGACCACGATCTCCTTCGTGGTCACCTCGATGACATTCACCGACGACGGCCGCCCCCCACGCGAGCGATTCGACACTGTGCCCGCGGTCGAGATGACGGTTCCTTTTCGCGTATGTTCCGCGTAATGGATTGCCTCCTGGTGATCGTGGCCGCAGAGCACGACGTCCACCGAAAGATCGGCGAAGGCGCCCAGGATTTTCTTGGTGTCCTTGAGCCCGTGCCGCTGTGACAGCTCGCCTTTCACCGGATTGTGGTGCATCACGATCACGCGCGCGTCGCCGGCGGGAGACTTCTCGAACTCGGCGCGCGCGCGCTCGATTTGTCGCTTGCGCACGATCCCGATGATCGAGATGTCGCGCAGGTTCCACGTCAGCGTGTGGCGCGTCACACCGTGCGACGTGTTGAGCCCCACGACACTGACCCCCGGGATCCGCAGACATGGCTCGATGTCGGCGCTGATGTAGGCGCGGTATTTCTCGTAGATCCGGTCTTCGTCGCCGAGGATGGGCGAACGCCACCATTGCACGTCATGATTGCCCGGAACGACGATGGTCTTGCTGACCCTCTGTGCTTCACGCAGAAAGGCCCGCGCCCGTTGAAATTCCCCGGCGCGGGCCCGCTGCGATACATCGCCCGAGATGGCAACGATGTCGAATCGTCGATCCTGGATCAGGTGCTCGATCGCCTCGATCTGCTCGGGAACAGCCGGCCGACCGAAGTGGAGGTCGGAGGCATGGAAGATCGTCGCCACTTACAGTTTCGCGATCACCGCGTCAGTAAACTGGTCCGTGCTCGCGGTACCCCCGAGATCACGGGTGAGGACCTTGCCCTCCTTGATAGTTGACTCGAACGCCTCGCGAATCCTGGTCGCGCGCCCGGTATCACCCATGTAGTCGAGCATCATACACGCCGCGAGCACGAGTGCGCCCGGATTCGCGATGCCCTTGCCGGCGATGTCGGGTGCCGTCCCATGCACGGCTTCGAAGATGGCCGCGTTGGTGCCGATATTCCCTCCTGGCGCCAGTCCCAGGCCACCTACGAGACCCGAGATCTCATCGGACAGAATGTCGCCGAACAGATTGGTCGTCAGGACGACGTCGAATATCTCGGGCTTGAGGACAAGCTGCATCGCCATCGCGTCCACAATGCGATCCTCGAACTGAATACGACCCTCGTACTCGCGCGCCATCTCGCGTCCCACTTCGAGAAAGAGACCGCTCGTGAACTTGAGGATGTTCGCCTTGTGGACGAGCGTCACTTTCTTCCGTCCGTGCGACACGGCGTATTCGAAGGCGTACCGGATGACGCGCTCCGACCCTCCCCGGGTGACGATCGCGACGGACTCGGCCGCCGCTTTTGGATCGTCGCCAATGCGGATGTAGTGCTCCACGCCGGAATACAGCCCCTCGGTGTTCTCGCGGATGAGCACGATGTCCACGTTCGAGTAGCGTCCGCCCTGCTGGATCGTGTGCGCGGGCCGTACGTTGGCATAGAGGTCGAACGTGCGGCGCAGCGCGACGTTCACCGAGCGGTAGCCTTCGCCAACCGGGGTCTCCAGCGGTCCCTTCAGCGCAACGCGCGTCCGCTTGATGGAGTCGAGCGTGGCATCCGGCATGGGGTCATGCCACCGCGCCACCGCGGACATGCCGGCCAACTGTCGGTCCCATGCGATGTCGGCGCCCGACGCCTTCAGAATGCGAACGGTGGCGTCGGTGATGCTGGGTCCGATGCCATCGCCGGGAATCAGTGTGACGGGTGTTGCCATGTGACTTACGGGGCCGTGATCAGGTTTGCGAGGCGGTTGGCGAGCGACGCCGCCACGCCGGGCGAGAGGGTTCGCATGGTGTCACCCAGGATTTCTCCGGACCATCGCACGTTCGCCAGGCGCGCATCGAGCAGCGCCACGTGCAGCACCGCGCGCCCTGTAGCGCCACTGTTCTCGAAGCGCACTTCCACCGGAAAGAGCGCGTACCGCGCCTCGCTTAGCGCGACGAGTGAACGCAACTGGGTTGCGAGCGGATCGGGCAGCTGTGGAATGCGTCGCGGTCCGGTGGGACGTAGCACCTCTGCCGCCAGCGTATACGGATCGATGGAATGCCCGACGTTGCGTCGCTGGCTGCGGGCGAGATC
>JBKJRV010000345.1:0-3393 GCA_046593115.1 Gemmatimonadaceae bacterium | reverse complement strand
AAGGATAAGCGACACCTTGTCGCCGACGCCGCCGGTCGAGTGCTTGTCGATCCGCGGCACGGATAGATGTGACAGGTCCAGCGACTCCCCGCTTTCCAGCATGGCCTCCATGAGCGCCACCGTCTCGTGCCGGTCGAGGCCGTTGAGATAGATGGCCATGAGCAGGGCGGACATCTGGTAATCGGGAACGTCTCCCGCAGCGTATGCGAAAATGAGCGCCCGCCACTCCTCCGGCTCGATACGCCCGCGGTCGCGCTTCCGCTCGATCAGCCTTATCGCCAACATTGACCGGTCCCCGGGGTATCTCTAGCTTCACGCCGCAACGAATCGGCCGACGCGGAGCGCCGCACGGTGCCTCGCACTTCTGTCTCTCCTCCTGGAGCCCTGTCATGCATCTTCGAACCACAATGCTCGCTGCCCTGCTTGTCATAGCGCCAGCGGCTGGAGCACAAATGTCTTCTGCGGACCGCATGGCGGCCGGTGACAAAGACCACGCGGCCATGAAGGCGCCTGCGGCCCTCGCCAACTACGAAGCGATCGTCACGGCAGACGCCAAGAATTATGAAGCCCTCTGGAAGGCCTCTCGCGAAGCTGTCGATGTCGCACAGTACATGAAGGATCAGAAAGCCCGCGTGGCGCTCTTTCAGAAAGCCGAGCTGTATGCGCGTCGAGCGGTGGAGGCGAACAAGGACGACGCGGAGGGCCACTTCCACATGGCGCGCGCGCTGGGACGAACGGCGCTTTCCATGGGCACCAAGGACCGGGTTCGTCTGGCGGGCGACATTCGCGCCCATGCGCTTGAAGCGTTGAAGCTGAACCCCAGCCATCCCGGCGCCCTGCACGTCATGGGCATGTGGAACGCGGAGATCATGCGGCTCAACGGGATGTCCCGCTTCATGGCGAAGACCTTTCTGGGCGGCCAGATCTTCGGATCGGCGAACTGGACTGACGCGGTGAAGTACATGGAGAAGAGCCGCGACAACGACTCCGCGCGCATCGTCCATCGTCTCGATCTGGCCCGGATCTACGCCGATGTTGGCAACACGGTGAATGCCCGCGCGGAATACCAGAATGTGATCACCATGACGGCGACGGACTTCAATGACCGTCAATACAAGGTCGAGGCGGCCGCGGAGATGAAGAAGCTGAAGTAGACCTGGGCAGCGATGGCCGGCGTGAGCCGGCGCGAACGGACTGGCAGCCATGCCGGTCCGTTTTCGTTAATCGCCCTTCAGGTCCACGATCTTGTCTTCAGCCTTCCAGGCCGTGTCGCGCACGCGGTGCTGCAGCTTGCGTCGGCCGCGGCGGGCCGCGGTACGCAGTTCGTCCCTGAGGGCGTCGAAGGCGTCATCGGCGCGCGATCGCATGCGGTGGGCGCCGCGCGCAATGCCGCTACGGAGTGCTTTACCCGTCTGTGGCGCGAGAAAGAGCGCCACGCCTGCACCGATGAGCACGCCCACCACAATGCCGGCTCCGAAGCCTCCGACCTTCCCCCAGTCGCGTTCTTCGGCGTAGGGATCCCCTCGCCCGCGCGGAGCTGGCGGTGGTGGCAGTTCGTCGCCGTCCGTGGCGATCGCATCCGGGGAACCACCGCGAGCCTTTGCTTCACGGGACGGGCGAGGCGAGGTCATGCGAGCCTTCTCCTTCGATGGTAAGAAACTTGCTAAGTCAGTGATTTGGCGAAGCTACGGCAGGCCTTCGGGGTCGGCAACCAGCAGCATGTCGGTTGGGATTACCCTCCAATCGCAAGCATCTGGCCCGCACGACGGCCTGTCGTGTGTTTGCCGAACTGGACCTTACATCTACTTGGGCCGCCCGATTTCTGCGTGCGGTCAGAGGACCCGGATGAACACGAACGGGAAAACCGTTCTCCTCGTTGAGGACAACGAAGATAATCGAATCGTCTACTCGACGATTCTGCGTCACTACGGCTATCGCGTCATGGAGGCCCTCAATGGCGAGGAGGGCATCGCCAAGGCACGCGCCGAAAAGCCCGATCTGATCCTGATGGATATTTCCATTCCGATCATCGATGGGTGGGAAGCGACGCAGGTGCTGAAGCATGACCCTGACACCAGTCAGATTCCGATCATTGCGCTCACCGCGCATGCCCTGGCGTCCGATCGCGAAAAGGCCATGGAAGTTGGTTGCGATGGATATCTGGCCAAGCCATGTGAACCGAGAGCGGTGGTAGCGGAAGTGCAGCGATTCCTCGGTAAGGCTGATGCCGGACCAGCCTGAGCCACGGCGCCAGCGCATCCTCGTCGTAGACGACCAGGAAGACAATATCGACATTCTCGAGGCGCGACTAACCGCCTGGGGATTCGATACGGCGACGGCGAGCGATGGTGTGCAGGCACTGGCCTCCGTGGAGGCGAACCCGCCTGATCCCATATTGCTCGATGTGATGATGCCGGTGATGGACGGCCGCGAAGTCGCGCGCCGTATCAAGGGGAATCCGAATCTTCCTTTCATCCCGATCATCATGCAGACCGCGCTCGACTCCACGGAGAGCAAGGTGGAAGGGCTCGAGGCGGGCGCCGATGACTACATCACCAAGCCCATCGAATTCAAGGAGCTCGAGGCGCGCATCCGGTCCATGCTGCGCATCAAGAAGCTCCAGTTGGCGCTGGCGGAGCGCGAGAAGGAGCTGAGTGAGGCCAATCACCGATTGACCTTCATGTCGCAGACCGACGCACTGACGGGCCTCCACAACCGGCGCCACCTCGAGGACTCGCTGCACGAGATGTTCGCGCACTCCGACCGGCTGGGCGAGCCGATCACGTGTGTCATGTGCGACATCGACAAATTCAAGAGCGTCAACGACACCTACGGTCATCAGGCCGGCGACGCTATCCTCAAGCAGTTCGCCGACATTCTGCGCAAGGAAGCGCGCGAGATCGACAAAGTCGGACGATACGGCGGTGAGGAGTTCATGCTCCTGTTGCCAGGCACCGTGCTCGACGCCGGGGTGACGTTCGCGGAGCGCGTGCGGAAGTCCGTCGAGGACGCTACATTCACGTTCGACGGGGGCGCCATCCAGAAGACGGTCAGTATCGGGGTGGCTGGTTGGCCGCATCCCCGCATTATCAATACTGACAAGCTCGTGAGCTCGGCCGATGATGCGCTGTACGTCGCCAAGGAAACGGGGCGCAATCGCGTCATCCGGTTCGATGGCGAGGCTTTTAAGGCGCACACCAAGAAGGACGGGGAGATTCCTGAAGACCATGTTCACCCAGAGCGAGAAGTCCCCAGGGCAGGCATCCGAGATCTCCCGGCTGGAAGCGAGGGTAACCGAGCTTCAGCGTGAGCGCGACCATCTGGTCGCCACCGTCGATATCCTGCAGGAGATTTCTTCGTCCCTGCACTTCGTCGATATCCTGCAGACCATCG
>JBKJRV010000337.1:0-7069 GCA_046593115.1 Gemmatimonadaceae bacterium | reverse complement strand
GCGATCGGCGCGCTCGCGCTGTCCGTCGTCGCCTCGTGGCTCTACGTGTCGCAGGTGCTTCGTCCGCAGGCTCAGCTCACGCTCGCGCCGGTGGCGGTGATCGCCTTTGGCGCGTTGATCAGTGCCGCCGTGCAGACCGGCGACCTCGCTGAATCGATGATCAAGCGCGAGGCGGGAGTGAAGGACAGCTCGCGCATTCTCCCGGGACATGGTGGCATCCTCGACCGCTTCGACGGGTTGATCTTTGCGCTGCCGGTTGCCTACCTGCTGCTGGACCGCTGGCTGCTGCCCGCTCCCCGGTGACGCGTCGCGGCGTGGCCATCCTGGGCTCGACGGGATCGATTGGGACCACCGCGCTGCGCGTTCTTGCGCGTCAGGAGCAACGCTTCCGCGTGGTCGCCCTGACGGCGAACAACAACGCGTCGCTGCTGCGGGAACAGGCGGCCATCTTCCGTCCCGGTTTCGTGGGACTCGTGAATGGCGGCCAGCCCGCTGATCCCGGATGGCACAGTGGCACCCAGTGCCTCATCGATGCCGCGGCCCTCGACGAAGCCGATATCGTGCTGAACGCGGTGGTGGGTGCCGCGGGTCTCGACGCCACCCTGCGCGCGCTCGAGCGGGGGAAGCGCGTCGCACTGGCGAACAAGGAGACGCTGGTCGTCGCCGGCGAGCTGGTGGCGACGCTCTGCCGCGAGAAGGGTGGCGAGATCATCCCGGTGGACAGCGAGCACAGCGCCATTCTCCAGTGCCTCGGCGGCCGGTCTCCGGCTGACATCCGCAGGGTGATTCTGACTGCCTCCGGCGGGCCCTTTCGCGACTGGAGTCCCAGTGAGCTGGCCGGCGCGACCCTCGCCGATGCGCTGCAACATCCCACGTGGCAGATGGGCCGCAAGATCACGGTGGACAGCGCCACGCTCGCCAACAAGGCGCTCGAGGTGATCGAAGCGCATTTTCTCTTCGGCATTCCGTACGATAAAATCGAAGTGGTGGTACATCCCCAGAGCGTCGTGCATTCCTTCGTTGAGTTCGTGGACGGCAGCGTGCTCGCGCAGGTGGGGGAGCCGAGCATGGAGCTGCCGGTGTTATATGCGCTGACGCATCCGGAGCGAGTGCCCGATGCCGGTGTACCAGCATTTGACCCTGTCGCGTTCTCGCCACTGTCGTTTGAGCCGGTGCGATACAACGACTTCCCGGCTTTTCGACTGGGTGTGGATGCCGGTCGCGCGGGCGGTGCCGCACCCGCCATCTTCAATGCAGCGAATGAGCAGGCCGTGGCCCTCTTTCTCGAGGGTCGAATGACTTTTGCAGGTATACCGATCGCAATCGCGGGAGCGCTCGACGCGCTCGCGGGTGCGCCGGCGGGTAGTCGCGAGCGGCTGCTGGAAGCCGACGCGTCGGCACGTCGTCACGTGAGAGAAAAGCACTAATGCTGAGCTGGATCGCTCCACTTCTCGTCTTTGGTATCGTCGTGTTCGTCCACGAACTGGGCCACTTCCTTGCGGCCAAGCTGACGGGGGTGTATGCGCCCCGGTTTTCCATCGGCTTCGGTCCCGCGCTCTGGAAAAAGCGCCGCGGCGAAACCGAGTACATCATTGCCGCGCTGCCGCTGGGCGGATACGTGCGGATGGCGTCGCGCGACGACGAGACGATGGCAATGCTCGAGGGCGGGGGCGAGAAGACGCCGAACGCGGACGCGCAGGGCAGCACTGCCACGGCGCCGGCCGCGAGCGCGGGCTTCGATCCGAATGCGATGGTCCCGTTTGGCCCGCATCCGGTGCCGCCCAACCGCTGGTTCGAATCCAAGCCGCTGTATCAGCGGTTGTTCATCATGATCGCCGGGGTCTCGATGAACGCCCTCCTGGCGCTCGTGGTCTCCATCGGCCTGGTGGCGCACTACGGTCGCACGATTCTCAATACCCGCACGGTTGGTGGTGTGCGCGCGGTCGCGGCGGCGCCATCGCTCAAGTCGGAGCTGCGGGTTGGAGATACCATCACGGCGGTCGATGGTACGCCGGTGAAGAACTGGAACGAGATCCAGCGGGCGATCGCGACGGGGGAAGGCAAGGTGCTGACGCTGACGACCACCCGGGGCTCGATCACGTTGCCGGAGGCGGGTGGCACGCTGCCGGATCGCACCGAGCTGGCCCTCGCGATCGACTATTTCATTCCGGCGGTGATCGACTCGGTCGTGCCGGACTGGCCCGCGGCGAAGGCCGGCATGCTCGGGAAGGACAGCATCGTCGCGCTGAACGGTATTCCGGTCACGAGCTGGTCGCAGATGGTGGAGACGGTCAATGCATCACCGGAGAAGGCCGTGAAGTTCTCGCTGGTCCGACGTGGAGCGCCGCTGGAGATCGAGGTCATCCCGCGCGGGATCAAGGCGCCGGATCCTGTGACGGGAAAGGAGCGAGAGGTGGGGCGCGTGGGCATTGCGCCGCGCGCGATGGGCGACCGCGAGGCCATCGGGGCGGGGGAGGCCGTGAAGCTCGGAACTCGTGCGACACTGGCCATGGGTGGCGCCGTCGTCGGAGTGCTCAAGGGTCTCGTAACGGGTCAGGTGTCGCTCTCGCAGCTGGGTGGTCCCATCGCGATCACCCGCGCCTCGGTGGCCGCGGCGAAAAGTGGCTTCGAGCGGCTCATGGAGCTGCTCGCGTTTCTGAGTATCAACGTCGCCGTGCTCAACCTGTTACCAATTCCGATACTTGACGGCGGGCAGATTCTGTTGAACATCGTGGAGTCGGCGAAGGGAAGCGCATTCAGTCTGCGGACGCGTGAGTACATCATGAAGGTAGGGCTGGTTGCCATCGCACTGTTGTTCGCGCTGGTCATGTTCAACGACATCAAGGGGCTATGGCTTTCATTCATTCCGTGAACCGCGCGGTTGCCGGGACGGCGCTTGCGGTGCTGGCCGCGATGCCGATCGTCGCGCGGGCGCAGAGTGCCGAAACACGCTTCGCCGTTACGAGCGTCGGAGACAGCACGCTCAATTTCTCGGTTGGCTCGAGCAAGTGGATGCAGCGGGGTCAGAAAGGAATCGTGGTCGATCCCCGCCGTCAGGATGTGCTGATTGCGCGCATTGCGGTGCTCTCCGTGAGTGGTAGCACGGCGACGGCGGTGATCACTGGCCAGACGACGCCCGTGGAGACCACCCACATCGCGGTCTTCGAGCGGCCCGTGGCGCGGATCTACAAGCGCAACGATTTCTGGATCGGCGTGGCGATCGGTGCGGTGGCAGGGCTATTGGGGGGCGCAGCCTTCTAGCGCCAGGGGAGTCTCCGATAGCCGCTGCATTCCGTTAATAGCTTGAACCGCAGAGGCCGTTGCCAGGCCGGATGCTGAGGATCCTTAACGCGTCCGTCATTCCAACCGCAAAGCGACCTCGGTTGCTCCAAGCAGAAACGAATCAGATTCAAATTCAACCGCAGAGGCGCAGAGAGCGCAGGAATACACCCACGCAGGCCTCAGCGGCTCTCTGCGCCTCTGCGGTTCAAGCTGTTAGGAGGTTGCGAAGCACGGGACCACAGGCAGCGGAGAGGGTCGCGCAGCACGAGACCTACCCGCAGATCAACGGCGTGCGTTGCGAAGTGGTCTTGTCGAGCTCGATTTTGACCGTTCCGCTGAACTCGGTGCACTTGGGCGAGCGGACCACCAGGCGGTGGGTGCCTTGGGGCAAGAGCAAAGGCGCGTTGGAGCGCACTTCACCAGCGTAGCTCTTGCCCGCGGCAATGATCTCGTATCTCGCGCCCTTCGGCGCCGCCTGAATGGTCAGCATGCCGCATCCGCGCGGTGCGAGCGTGATCGACACCGCTCCCGTATCACGAAGGGTCGCGTTGCGATTGACCGACGCGGTGGGACAGTTGGCCATCTTGGTCTCAACCGTTGCGCTGAGCGCATAGACGCCAGCACGCAGTGTGTCGCTGCGCCAATCGCCCCGTCCCACCGCGATGTTGTTGACCTTCACCACCGCTCCCCTGGGGGCGATGATGCTCAATCGTCGCGGGGTTGGTGGTCTGGATTTTTCGGCGGCCGCAAGATCACCCTCTCCTGAGCGGGGCGCTGGCTTGGTGGCGGTTGCCGTAGCGGCACCCGGCGCGGGGGCGTCGTCCGACGTGCTCATCTTCCACACCACCGGGATGGCGATGAGCGCCGCGATCGCCGCGGGCACGGCCCACTTCATCATCTTGATGTGTCGCTGGCGGAGACCAAACCGCCCGCGAAGGGTGTTCGCACCCGAGGTATTCGTCGCCGGCATCTGCATCGTCCGAACCGGAGGCGACTCTCCCATGTCCTTAAGCAGTGCGACGAGGTCCTCGCACATCGCGTCGCCCGTGGGGTAGCGATCGACCGGGTCCTTTTCAAGGCAACGCAGGATGACCCGCTCGAACTCCCTGGAAATGGAGGCATTGATCGACCGCGGCTTGGGCGGTTTCTCCTCGACGTGCTGCCGAGCGATCTCGTACCAGTCCGCTCCGTTGAACGGCAGCTGGCCGGTCGCGGCTTTGAAAAGTGTCACGCCGAGTGAATAAATGTCGGCACGGCCATCCAGCGGCAGCGCGCGCGCCTGCTCGGGCGAGAAGTACTGCGGCGTGCCCACCACCATGTCGGTACCCGTCTCCCCGACATAACCCGACACGGCCTTGGCGATACCGAAATCGGCGACTACGGCGTTGCCATGATCGTCGTACATAATGTTGTCGATCTTGATGTCGCGATGGATGATCCCTTCGCGGTGCGCAAACGCCAGCGCACTCGCGACATCGATCCCGGTGCGCACGAGCATCGACTCGGGAATCGTCCCCATGACGTCGAGCTTGTCGGCCAGGCCCCCCGGCAGAAAATCCATCGCGAAGTAGACGGCGCCATCTTCGTTCCCGACGGCGAAGATCGTCACGATGTTGGGATGCCGAAGCTTGGCGGCGGTACTCGCCTCCCGGCGAAAGCGCGTCTCGAACTTGGGATCCCCGCCGTACTGCGGCTTGAGGATCTTCAGCGCGGCGGGGATGTCGAGCTCCGGGTCATACGCCTTGTATACCCAGGCGAAGCCCCCCGAGCCGACGAGCTCGTCGATGCGGTACTTACCGAGCGTTCTGTTGAGGTAGCGCTCAGGCAAGCGGGTGCGCCTTTACAGAGGGTTGCAAATGGAGTAAGTTCCTATGCTACAAACGATTCGGGGCACGACGGCCCCGACGCTGCGGACCGAGAATATAACACCATGGCATTCGAAAAAGCATCGACGATCACGAAGCACCGGACCCACGAAACCGACACCGGGTCCACGAAGGTTCAGATCGCCATCCTCACGGATCGCATCAACTACCTCACCGAGCACTTCCGGACGCACGCAAAGGACCATCACGGCCGTCAGGGCCTGTTGAAGATGGTTGGTCAGCGCCGACGCCTGCTCACCTACATGAAAAGAACCGACGTCGAAGGATATCGGAAGATCGTTTCCGAACTTGGCCTCCGTCACTAACCTGTTTCCCGATACAATCGCGCGGCCGCAACTGTTGCGGACCGCGCGTTTTGTATTCCTACTGGACCCACAGAAATGATGCAACGCGTAGAAAAAGTCTTTGCCGGGCGCAATCTCGTGATCGAAAGCGGGCGCATGGCGAAGCAGGCAGCGGGCTCCGCTGTCGTGACGTTTGGCGAGACGATGGTGATCGCAGCAGTCACGGTGAGTGATTCCGTCAGCAACCTCCCGTTTTTCCCGCTGCTGGTCGAGTACAAGGAGCGCACCTACGCCGCGGGCAAGATCCCCGGTGGGTTCATCAAGCGCGAAGGCCGTCCACACGATTCCGAGATTCTGTCGGGCCGCGTGATCGACCGTACCATCCGTCCCATGTTCCCCGAGGGGTTCAAGAACGAGGTGCAGGTCTACATTTACGTCGTTTCCGCCGACCAGGAAAATGACGCTGACATGCCTGCGCTCCTCGCGGTCTCCGCCGCGCTCAATGCCTCGCGCATTCCGTTCTCGGCCCCGGTGGCCGGTGTTCGGATCGGTCGCGTGCAGGAAAAGTGGGTGCTCAATCCCACGTTCCAGCAGCTCCAGTACAGCGATCTCGAGCTCATCGTCGCCGGTACTGAGGACTCCATCCTCATGGTCGAAGGCGGAGCGCTCGAAGTCACCGAAGCCGATGTCATCGAAGCGCTGACGATTGCGCAGCGTGGCCTGAAGGAGCTCGTTGCGGCGCAGGAAGAGCTGTTCTCGGCGATGGGCAAGGAACGGCCGAAGAAGATGACGTGGTCGAAGCCCGAGCTGCCGGTCGGCATGGACGCCAAAGTGCGTTCCGCGGCCGAGAGCAAGGTGCTGGCCGCGATCAATCAGAAGGACAAGCACACGCGCGTGCAGGCAGTAGAAGAAGTGAAGAAGCTGGTCGCCGAGCAGTTGGCCGGTGAGTTCCCGGACAATTCCCGCGACATCAAGGACATCCTGGGCGACGTCGAGTACAACTCGCTCCGCTCGCAGGTGCTCGACACGAAGCTCCGCGTGGACGGCCGCAAGCCGAACGAAGTCCGCGCCATCTCCATCGACAGCAAGGTGCTGCCGCGCGCGCATGGCTCCGCATTGTTCACCCGTGGCCAGACGCAGGCACTCGTCGTTGCCACCCTTGGCACCGCCGATGATGTGCAGCGTCTCGACTCTATTGACGATGCGGCCGAGACGACGAAGTCGTTCATGCTGCACTACAACTTCCCGCCGTTCTCCACGGGCGAAGTGCGCCCCATGCGCGGCACCAGCCGCCGCGAGATCGGTCACGGTAACCTGGCGGAGCGCGCGCTCCAGGGCGTGCTGCCGGAGTTCGAGAAGTTCCCGTACACCATTCGTATCGTCTCGGACGTGCTCGAGTCCAATGGCTCGTCGTCCATGGCGTCGGTGTGCGGTGGCTCGCTGGCGCTGTATGACGCCGGCGTCCCGATTCATGCCGCCGTTGCCGGCGTGGCGATGGGACTGATCAAGGAAGGCGAGAAGGTCGCCGTCCTCACCGACATCCTTGGCGTCGAGGATCACCTCGGCGACATGGACTTCAAGGTGACGGGCACGCGCGATGGCATCACCGCGTTCCAG
>JBKJRV010000107.1:0-14715 GCA_046593115.1 Gemmatimonadaceae bacterium | reverse complement strand
CGAAGCGATCGCGATCAGGCCATGCAGGATCGGCGGGATCGTGTTTCATGTGTCGCGTGAACAGCACATACGCCAGCGGCGCCAGGGCCATCGGGGTTCCGGGATGACCGGAGTCCGCTTTCTGGACGGCATCCATGGACAGTGTGCGGACGGTATTGATCGCGAGGTCTTCGATGGACACTCCCGATGCAGCGGTAGCGGGCACTCTGATCTCTCCGTAGGGGGGCGGCGCCGACGGCGATGTCGGGCAGGACCAAGCTAGCCAATTCCCGTCAGGTTCGCATTCCAGGGGACTGGCACGACACCAGCGCGTGCGTTTGCTTCGAAGTATTCCGCACGGCGCACAACGTTCGTCAGGAGATTTCCATGCGTGCTACGTCACTGCTCTCAACTCTCGCGTTCCTCGGCCTTCCGTCCCTCCTCGGATCCCAGGAGACCGCCGCCCCGGTGGCCCACGCGAAGGACCGAATCCATCTCGAGATGTATCTCGAGATGGAGGACGTTCAGGACCCCAGCCTGTCGCCTGATGGGCGGCAGATCCTGTACACCCGCCGATGGGTGGACAAGATGAATGACAAATGGGAGTCATCGCTCTGGATCATGAATGCCGACGGCAGCCGCAATCGCTTTCTCGTCAAGGGGGCATCGGCCAAGTGGTCGCCGGATGGTCAGCGGATCGCGTATCTGGCCGACGGTGAGCCGAAGGGAACGCAGCTGTTTGTCCGCTGGATGGACGCCGAGGGCGCAGTCAGCCAGATCACGAGAGTCACCGAAACGCCTTCCGACATCGCCTGGTCGCCGGACGGAAAAACCGTTGCCTTCCGCATGCAGGTGATGGCTCGCGACCCCTGGAAGATCGAGATGCCAGCGGCGCCCAAGGGCGCGAAGTGGACGGAAGCCCCACGCGTGGTGACGCGGTTGAACTACCGGCGCGACCGGCAGGGTTTCGTGGATGATGCGTTCCGTCACATTTTCGTCGTTTCCGCCGATGGGGGCTCGCCGCGGCAGGTGACGAGCGGCGACTGGGAGCATGGTGATCCCCGGTGGATGCCGGATGGGAAGACGATCGTATTCTCGGCACTTCGCGTCGAGGATGCGGAGTGGCGGTGGCGCGAATCAGACATCTACTCGGTCGATGTGGCGGGTGGCGCCATCAGGCAAATGACGACCCGCAAAGGTCCCGACGGGAATCCCGAGCCGTCGCCTGACGGTCGTCTGATCGCATTCACGGGCTACGACTCGACGGATGCGACGTGGATCGACACCAAGCTGTACGTGATGAATGCGGACGGCTCGAACAAGCGGACGATCGCCGCAAATCTCGACCGGTCGCCGAGCGGACTGCAATGGGCTCCCGATGGAGCGGGCGTCTACTTCACCGCGGACAACGAGGGCTCGAGGAATCTGTACTTCACGCCGCTGGCCGGAGATGCCCGGCCGGTGACGAAAGGCGCGCACATTCTATCGGTCGGCGACATCGGTCGCGGCGGTCTTGCCGTAGGGGTCTCAACCTCTGCCCATCGGCCAAACGATATCGTCGCATTCTCGCTGAAGACACCCGGCGATATCCGACACCTCACCGCCGTCAACGAAGACGTTCTCTCGGGAAAGAAGCTCGGCCAGATCGAAGAGATCTGGTACCGGTCGGTTGACAACTACCGTATCCAGGGCTGGATCATCAAGCCACCCGACTTCGATCCGAAGCGGAAGTACCCGCTGATGTTGTCGATCCACGGTGGTCCGCATTCGATGTACGGCGTCGGCTTCAACTTTGGCTGGCAGGAGCATGCGGCGAACGGCTATGTGGTGCTCTACACCAATCCGCGCGGCAGCACTGGTTACGGCAGCTCTTTCGGTAACGCCATCAAGAATGCGTATCCGGGCAAGGACTACGATGACCTGATGGCAGGCGTGGATACCGTGATTGGCCGAGGGTATATCGATACGAAGAATCTGTTCGTGTACGGGTGCAGCGGTGGTGGCGTGCTCACATCATGGATCGTGGGTCACACCGACCGGTTCGCGGCGGCCTCCGCGAACTGTCCCGTGACCAACTGGATGAGTTTCGTGGGGACGACCGATGGAGCGGGGTGGTACCACAACTTCGCCAAGCTGCCCTGGGAGGATCCCACCGAGCATCTCAAGCGGTCGCCGATCATGTACGTCGGCAACGTCAAGACACCGACCATGCTGATGACGGGTGTCATGGATCTGCGTACGCCGATGGGCCAGACCGAGGAGTACTACACTGCGCTCAAGTTGCGCAAAGTGCCCACGGCCATGATCCGATTCAACGAGGAGTGGCACGGGACAAGCTCCAAGCCGTCGAATTTCATGCGCACGCAGCTCTACCTCCGGAGCTGGTTTCAGCGACACGCCGGCAAGGAGAAGGTGGCGACGAGCGGACAGTAGTCGCGCGTGCAGCGCTGCTGCTCGTTGCGCTGGGAGCGACGAGCGGTGCACAGGGAACAGGTGGGTGAGCGCCGCACGTCGTCAGCAGATACGAAATAGCCGAGCGAACACTCTCGCTCGGCACACGGGAGGCGGACGTTGATTCCGCCTCCCGACTACGATCCAGCCAGTGTCAGCGGATCAGCTGCTCTGCTTCCGCTGCCTTGCACTTGGCTTCGTGATTCGGAAATGCCTTGTTGCAGTGGATACAGGCTTCGCCGAATCCGGTCCGCTTCCAAATGAGATGGTAAATGGCGCGCTGCAGATTCTTGAGCCGGTCGTCGGCACTCCCACCGCCGCCTTCACCGGAGCCCTTCCCCTGACTGCTGCCCTTGCTGCCTGTGTCCATGAAGCTGTCTCCCTCGTGATCGTCTGTAAAACGTGAGCGAAACTTAGGACAGCCGAGGGCCGTGCGCTACTTGCCCTGCCGCATCGGGCTCTGTCCGTCGCCGCCGCCCTCGGATCCCTGCGCGCCGAGTCCGTCACCCGCTTCTTCATCACCGAGCTGCGACTTGGGGCGGCTGGCAGCCTTGTCGGGTGCGGCGCCACGGCCGCCGGAGGCCTCCTGCTGATCGGAACTCGTGCGCGGAGCGCCGCCTTCACCGCCATAGCCCCCCTTGTGGGTCTGCTGGTCCTTGCCCAGGGGCTCCGATCCTGAGCGGTCCAGTGAGCTCTCGGAGCCAGAGCGTCCGGTCTCGCGGCTGGAGGCAGCGCTCGGAGCTGATTGCGGACGACCACCGACCGCATGCAACCCTTCTGCCGCCTCACTGCCCATGCCCGTGCCCGATACCTTCTGTGACGTCTTCGCGCCGGATCCCGATGCGGAGGTCGGCGTGGAGGACGAATCGGATGCTTTCTTGTCTGCAGGCATTGTGCTCTCCCGAGATGGCTGTAGGTGTGATTCGGTGAACTACAAGGCAATCGACAGGCCAACTCGGCGGGCTCGGCAGCAGTTACGTATGTTCAATAGTGACAGACATTTCCGTTATAGCCGTGATACGTTCTTCGTCTGGATTACAGATATTCGCCCGTCACTGCACTGGGCATGGCTTCTGCCGACTCTGATGCGTGACTAATAGTCCGCCGATCGGCGAAACCGCAGCGCTGTCTCGCGATCTCGCCGACTTCCTCATCGAGCTGTCGATCGCGCTCCACAAGAACGCGATTTACCCGCCCGGCCACCCGCTGCTGAAGAACACGGTGGCCGGAGTCACGCGCAGGCTGGGGGCGCTACTTCAGGAGCGGGCGACGTTGTCGCTCGGCGTCGCCCGCCACCAGCTGGTGATCGAGGGCGTCGCGACAGATGCGAACCACCCCTTGCTTCGCGAGCTCGCGCAACGATTGCACCGTCATCATCTGGGGGCCCTGCGCTTCATGCAGGGCATTACCCCCGAGGAAGTCGCTGATGTGCTGCGCACCATCGCAGGCGGAACGCGTGACGACACTCCGCTGGGACTTGGGCCGCGGGAGAATCTGAGCTTATGGAAGAACGTTCGCCTGTATGCGCTGACGTATGATCAGCTGGAGCTGCTGGATGAATCGGACGAGCCACCACCGGACGCCGCCGCGCCGCGTGAGCAGCGTGGGGGCCGCGGCGCCCAGTTGTGGGTTGGCCTGGCGCGGGCGGCTCTCGCGGCAGAGTCGATGCAGCAGGCGGACGCAGCCGCGAGCCCGCCCCCCGAGCAGTCCACCGATCCTGTTATGGTCGCCAAGGCAATTGACGAACATGGCAAGGATGTCGCCTACGACCAGGTCATTGTGGGCTACCTGCTCCAGATCGCGGAGGAGTTGAAGGCCAAACGTGGGACGGAGGGTGTTGCGCTTCAACGACGCATCTCGAAGCTGGTTGGAACGATGCAGCCGCAGACGCTCCGGCGACTGCTCGACATGGGTGGCGATTTCCGGCAGCGCAAGCGCTTTGTGCTCGATGCGTCGCAGGGCATGGCTGTCGAAGCGGTGATGGACGTTGTGCGTGCCGCCGCGGAGACATC
Source organism: Gemmatimonadaceae bacterium (assembly GCA_046593115.1). Lineage (GTDB taxonomy): Bacteria > Gemmatimonadota > Gemmatimonadetes > Gemmatimonadales > Gemmatimonadaceae > JBKJRV01. Next base: position 10,273 of record JBKJRV010000107.1, on the reverse strand, counting down.
GCATCAGACGATCTCCGGCTCACTCATGCGCCTGTTGTCCAAGCTTGCCGTCCACGCGGAGAGTGGAGCGACCGCACCGACGCGCGAGAATGCCGACTGCGCACTGCGTGATAACGTGCAGCAGCTCATCGGGAACTGGGAGCTGGCGGACCCGAATCCTGGAGCCTATGGCTCGGTGCTGGAGGGCATGTCGAAATCCGCGCCCATTTTCATGACGTCGGAAGCGGTCACAAATCCGGCGGAGCCCGAGCGTGTGCTGAAGATGAGTCTCGAGGTGGGAGTACTCGGAGACACGGGCGTCGAAGCGATAGACGGCCTCATCTCCCTTGGGAAAGTCGGAGTGCTGCTCGACCTCATCGACCAGGGACCTCCCGAGAGCGTGATCGGGGCGACCATCTGGAGTGAGATCCTCGCACGACGCCCGATCCGGGCCGCCTTCGAGACGGAGAAGCCGGATATCAGGCTCATCGAACGGCTGACGGCGCGCGCACAGCTTGCTGCCGCATCACCGCTCCTCGATGCTCTTGAGGCCGGCGATGAGAAGCCGTGGCAGAACAAGGTGCTCGATCTTCTGGCTACGCTGGGCCCCGACCTCGCGCCGCTCATAGCCGAGCGGCTTCCTCTCGTGCGGTGGAGTGTCCAGCGGCAGATGTTCATTCTCCTCGGCAGGCTTGGAACGGTTCCCGAGGGGTTCTCGCTCGATGAATACGTGCGACACCCGGAACCACGCGTGCGGCGCGAAGTACTGAAGCTGCTGATTTCACAGGAGCAGTCCAAGCTCGCCGCCGTCACGCTGGCTCTTTTTGATGCGGATGACGGCATCTTCCGAATGGGGCTGGGCGCAGCGCAGGACGGTTGTCCGCCGTCGGCGATCCCGCTCCTCATCAAACGGGTGAATGACACGACCGCGGATGCCCAGATTCGTTCGCTGGCTCTGAAGTGCCTGGCGTCAACCAAAGTGCCCGAGGCGCTCGAGATGGCGCTGGCGATTGCCGTGGCGCCGAAGAAGTTCCTGCGACGCACACGCCTCGCATCCCGATCCCCCGAGATGCTGGCCGCAGTAGCGGCACTGGTGACCTATTGGCCGGACGAGCCTCGAGCCAGAGCGGTGGTGGCGATGGCACGGCAGAGTCGTGATCCGGAGGTGAACGCGCTAGCTGACGCGAAAGGCAGGGGACGATGAGCGAACCCGCGAGGTTTCTCACCGCATTCGCCCAGGCGATATCCACCATGGCTCTCTATCGGGACGGCCACCCGGCGCGCGAACGCGCTGTGGACGGGGCATACGAGGAGCTCATCGTCCTGCAGCAGAGCGATCCCCGTCCGAGGTTCTCCTTTCTGGGCGAAGAAGTCGTGTACGGACAGGTTTCGGTTCGCGAGCTCAAGAACTGGGATTGGGCCGGACGTCTGGCCAATGCCGGTGTGCAGCGCCTGGAGTTCGAGGAGGCGGTCACCCGCGAGGAATTCGAGGAGTTTCTCGAAGAGGTCATGGCGCGCTTGACGCTCTCGTTCATTGACACGACGGAATCGCGGCCGGGTCGGCGCAGCAGCATTCGTTTCGGCGCGGTGGGCATCAAGGGGGAAGCAGCGTCGCTTCGTGAAGTGGTACTGCCGACGGCGACCATCAACTACACCCTCGGCGAGGAAGCCGAGACCGTTCGGTGGCTGCACAACGAAGTAGGATCACACGGCGAGCTGCCGCTGATCGAGGCGGAGGCCGTCGTCCGGTCACTCTCGGTAGCAATGCACGGGGACAGCGAGATCGTCATTCCGCTGCTCAAGCTCAAGGAATTCGATCAATACACGACCACGCACTCACTCAACGTGTCGGTGCTGACCATGGCGCTGGCCGAGTTCCTCGGAATGGGACCCCGCGAGGTGCGGGGGTTTGGCGTCGCTGGCCTCCTGCACGATCTCGGGAAAGTGCGCATCCCGAAGGACATTCTGACCAAGCCGGGCAAGCTGACGGACGCGGAGCGCCAGATCATGAACCAGCATCCCGCAGAGGGCGCGCGCATCATTCTCGGAGGGCAGCAGAAGCTCGACCTCGCGGCAACGGTGGCCTACGAGCACCACATCATGCTCAATGGCGGCGGATATCCCTCACTCCACTTTGCCCGCGATTGTCATCCGGCCAGCAAGCTGGTGCACGTCTGCGATGTCTATGACGCGCTGCGGACGAGGCGGCCCTATCGCGACGCATGGGAGTCCGAACGGGTGCTCGGCTATCTCGAAGAGCGCTCAGGCACCGAGTTCGACGGCGATGTGGCCCGCTCGTTCGTGACGATGATGCGCCAGTGGGACAAGCGCGTCTCGACCGTCAACGAAAGCGATTCGGTGGCAGCGGGATCGACTGCGACCTGACCCGCGTCGTCAGTGTGATTGCGCCGCGCGACCGGCACTCGCCTCGATCCGGGCGACTTGCCGCAGGTGATGATCGAAATGCGTCTGAATGAAGTCGAGACTCGAAGCGATATCGAGCGGACCAGAAATCGGGTGATGCAGGCCCAGATTGCCGGCGCTTTCGACCGTCGAAGACTCGAGGAATGCGCGAAGCTGTCTTCGCAGGTCATCCCAGGTGAGTGAACTGTCGTCCAGTGGAACCTCTCCCTGGGGCATGACCCTCCGAGTCGGCACGGGTACCCGGAATCCGTGCCGAAACACGAAGGCCACCATCGACGCCCCGATGCGGTGCCACCACCGGCGACGCACTTTCGGGCGGTTGCCACTGGTCATCCCTTTCATGATGAGTTGCTCGACCAGTATCAGGTGTTGCACCACCTGCAGCATGGACCAGGAGTTGGCGGCAGGGTGGTAGCGCACGAGACCGGCGTCGAGCGCTCGAAGCCGTGTGAGCAGCGAATGTCGCCGTTCCTCGAGTACATCGAATCGCTGTTGTAGCGCAGGGAGCATTCGCCGTGGCGGAAGAGGTCTGGTCGAAGTGTAAGCGCATGAATGTCAGTGTGTGTAAGAAAGTCGGGCGGGCGCGTTTCTCCTCAGAACACTTCCGGAGAGCCCGACCATGCGTTCCCTGCTGACACTTCTGCTTCTGGCGATAACACCACCCGCTCTCGCCGCGCAGGGGTGGATTCTGCCCAGACCCTGTGTGCCTCAACGCTGCCCACCGTGCCGGACGGGCGACTGCGATCCCAGGCCCGGCGCGCCCACCGTCGTACGGACATCGAGCGAGGTTCGGGTGTCACTCGCGAATCGAGTGCTGCACTATGAAGTGGAGGAGACGTTTGTCAATCGCGGCGGCGGATTGGGTGAGGCCGATTACCTGTTTCCGCTTCCGAAGGGAGCTGCCTTCAAGGATCTCAAGCTGTCGATCAACGGGGAGCTGGTTGGTGGCGAGACCATGAATGCCACTGAAGCTCGACGCATTTACGAAGAGATTGTCCGACGGCAGAAAGATCCGGCACTTGTCGAGTGGATGGGACACGGACTGCTTCGCACGCGCATTTTCCCCATCAACCCGGGCGAAAAGAAGCGCGTCGTCGTGCGTTTCGATGCCGTTGCCGAGCGTGAGGGTGATGCCGTGCGCGTAGACTATTTCCGCGGTGCGCAACCCGGAGGTTTCGAGCGCACCGATGGTCGGGGCGGCCGGCGCGAGCCGGAAGGAAGCGTCTCATTCACGCTCGAGTATCCGGAGCGGGAAGGCTGGGGACGCCCGTACTCACCAACCCACTCCATCAGCGTGCGAGACGCCGGCTCGACGAAGCGTGTCATGGTTGATGGCGATGGCCGTGAGGTCACGCTCCTGCTCCCCATGCGTCGCACGACCGCAGCGGCCATCACGGTATTGCCCCATGCACCTGGAGGGCGCGAAGATGGCTTTGCCCTGATCACCGTGTCGCCACCCGAGATGCGCGCGCGTCCGACGCCGCGTGATGTCACACTGGTCATTGACGTCTCGGGGTCGATGAGTGGAAACAAGATCCGACAGGCGCGCGAGGCGGCGAAGCAGGTGCTCGGCACACTGGCGGAGTCCGATCGCTTCCGCATTGTGGATTTCTCGACCGACGTCCGCACCTTCCGCGATGGCTGGACGCTGGTCTCGAGGACAAACGTGCAGGAGGCAACTCGCTACCTGGATGCTCTCGAGGCGCAGGGCTCGACGAATATTGCCGGCGCGCTGGACGAAGCACTGAGTGCAAAGACAGAAGCCGGGCGGATGCCGGTGGTTCTGTTCATTACCGATGGTGAGCCGTCCGTCGGAGAGCGGAATCCCGCGGCGCTGGCCGATCGCGCGGCACAGCAGCGTGGCCGCCACCGCATCTTCACCTTCGGCCTGGGCGCTGATGTGAACGTGCAGCTCGTGGAACAGCTGGCGCTCGAAGGCCGCGGGTCGGCGCATTTCGTTCGCCCCGAGGAGTCCGTTGAGCGTACCGTCGGTCTCGTCACCAGCCGGCTCTCGAGTCCCGTCGCGACCGACGTTCGCATTCGGGCGGAAGGCGTGCGACTCGAGAAGATTCTGCCGGCGGGCCCGGTGGACATTTTTGCGGGGCAGGATCTCGTGCTGCTCGTGCGGTACGAGGGAAGTGGCAGCGGCCGTCTTCGGTTTGAAGGCGAGACAACGAACGGCCCGATCGACTGGAATACGACGTTTGATTTTCCGGAAAGGGAGCGCGAGAACGCCTTTGTCCCCCGACTCTGGGCAACACAGCGCGTTGGCTGGCTAAGCGCCGAGAAGCGGCAGAACGGCGGCAATGCGGAAGTTGACGCCGAGATCCGCGAACTCGGGGAGCGCTATGGCATTCCAACGGAGTTTACGTCCTATTTCGTGAAGGAGCCCGGAATGGATCTGGCGCAGCAAACCGCGCCACCGGTACGCGGTCGTATCGGGCACGGAGGAATCGTTCCTCAAGCCGCGCCGTCTCCGACGGCGGCCCAGGCAGGCAGCAGGAGCGAGGTGTCCCAGCGCGAAGGAAGGTTCGCAGCGGCGAGAGTGGCGCAGGAACAGCGAGCGGCGGCGTCGGTACAGAGCCTCGACATGCTGGCGGATGCAGCGACGGGCGCTACGGCCAACTCGATATCGCAACGGCGCCGCGGCGGCCATGTTTTCGAGTTGGCCGATGGGGTGTGGGTCGACATGCGCGCGACGGCCACCATGCGACGTGTGAAGATCAAACCATACTCGGCGGCATACTTCAAGCTGGTAGAGCTGTTGCCGGAGATCCGGGAACTACTCGCGGTCGGGGAAAAGATCGTGGTTGCTGGACGGCTCGTTGCGGTCGAGGTGACCGACTCGGGCGCCGAGACGCTGACCGATCGCGAGCTGGAATCGATACGCTCCAACTGGTGAGGTTGTGGAAGACGTCGGACGGCTGTTCAGGACTTATCACACCCATCTCGTCCGCTACCTGACGCGGCGGCTCGGCGACCGCGACTGGGCGGAGGAAGTCGCTCAGGAGACGTTCGTCCGTGCGTTGCGGCAGGAGACGATCGCGAATGAGCGTGCCTGGCTCTTTACCGTGGCGAACAATCTCGTGCGCGATGAAGCTCGCAAGGATGCTCGGCGCCGGCGTCACCTGGAGCTGATGCGCGATGAGCAGAAGGACGTGCAGGAAGAGGATCACGTGAGCTCGATCGAAAGGGCGCAGGAAGCAGCCATGGCTCGGCGCGCGATCGATGCGCTGCCCGAGCGCGATCGCCTCGCGTTGCTGATGCGTGAGGAAGGGCTGGATTACGGCGAGATCGCCGAGGCGCTGGAATTGGCACCGGGTTCCGTGGGGACGACGCTCTCACGGGCGCGTCGCAAGCTCGTCGAATCGTACGAGACACTACAGGCAGAGATGCGTCGGAGAGAGGGTCATGCAGCATCCTGAAGAGGGGACCATCCACGCGTGGATCGACGGGGCACTTTCGACAGAGGAGGTGCGCGAGCTGGAAGCGCATCTGGCCACCTGTGAAGCATGCTCGCGGCTTGTGGCCGAGGCGCGCGGTCTGGTGGCGGCGTCGTCGCGCATCCTGACAGCACTTGATGACGTGCCGGGCGACGTCATTCCGTTTTCGCCGGAAAGCGTGGCAGAACAGGGCGCGTCAAACGCGGGCGTGACACCAATTCGGCCGGGTGTGGTGCCTCGCTGGCGTACGCCGTTCTGGATGCGAACGGCGGCTGCGATTGTCGTTATCGCAGGAACCTCCGCGCTTGTGATGACGGGGAAACTGAACAACGTCGAGCCAGCGAAGTCCCCTGCGATTTTGGACATGGCGCTCGAGCCCCAGACATTGCCGGGTGCCAGCATGGACAGCTTCTCAGCGCCACCCCCATCGCCAGCCAGGCCGGAACGCGAGAGTGTTGCTGGCAGTGACGCACGAAGCACCGCTGGCTACCGTGGGGGCGTCGATGTCGCACAGGGTTCACGTGCGTCAGGCTCGCTGGCCCGGCCCCAGGTGGCTGCGGGCCCGAAGCCGGTTTTGCCCGGAAGCAGGACCGAAGACAACAGCCGCCAGGAGCAGGAGCGGCTGATGGCGGATCGCGCAGAGGCGAGCAGAGCCACCGATCAGCGGCAGAGCGCGAACGCCGCTGTCGCGAGCAGTGCTCAGGCGCGAGATAAAGCGGCAGAGATAGCTGCGCCCGCTCCCGCGCTGGCTCCCGGTCCGGTTACGGCTTCCCCTGCTTCGCCAGGGATGGCGGCAGGTCGGGTAGGGGCGCAGTCCAGCACGGGCCAGTCAACTGCCGCGTCGGCGCTGAGCCGGGCGGCCAAGCGGGCGGGTTCGGCCGTAACTAGGCAGCAGGCGCCTGCCGCCGATGCATTCGGCACCGGAAGCGCGGTGCCCGCAAGGCAGGAAACCATTGGCTCGGCAACAGGGGCTTCGGCCATGCCATTGGCGTCGCGCGTTCCGGGAGATCATCCCGCGGTGGGGTGCTACGCCCTCTCGGTCGCACCCTGGTCGGGAGGGACGATCCCATTCGGCGCACCTCCTGCGCGCATCGAGCTCGATTCGATGACGAGTACATTGGCCGCGATCCGCGGGTACGGGCTCGTGCATCCAGCCCGGGGTGCGGCGCCTAATGGTGCACCGCTCGCGTACTGGAGAGCACTTGGAGACTCGGTGCACGTCACGTGGCGCGATAATCGTCGCGGCGTGATGCTCAGATTCCCGATTGGCGGAGAGGTGCTGAGAGGCAGTGCGCGTACGGTAGCAATCTCCGGTGGGGCCGAGCCAACGCAATCGAGCACGGTGGAGGCCCGCCGGATCAGTTGCCGTGAGTGACTGGAGCCTCGACCGCCTCGCGTAGCCAGGCCGCGAGCGCTTCACTCGACTCAATGACCATGGGGTTTGTAGACAGATCAGGATGCACCTGGGCCGGCTCGTATCCCGTGGGCATGCCGCTCCGCCGGTTGACGATCCAGGAGTGACGCTGATCGCGTGATCGGCCAGCCATCAGAAAGGTCGGCGGCTTGTTCACAACCTTGGCGACCGCGCCGTACGTGGCGCGCTGTCGGTGCTCGTTGAGCAGGTCCAGAATGCTGTCGATGGTGGGTTCGGTCATTGCGAGATCTCCAGGGCCACGGGTTGGTGTGCAACCGATCTAGCGGCAGCCTCACCAAAACACACAACCCGAAGCACGCCGTCCGGATCACGCCATCCTGTCCCGCAAACGACGGTCACTCAGACAGGTTCGGCGGATCCTCGCCCAGGGCGGACGCCAGGTCGGTCAGATGCTCCTGCTCCTGCTTCAGGATTTCGCGAATGTGTTCCGAGATCGCGAACTCGCCCAGGGCTTCGCACTGCCGTACCCGCGTACGGTATGCCTTGATGGTCTCGGACTCGTTCTCGAGATCGAACCGGAGCAGGTCCCGGGGCTTGTCCGAGATTTTCACAGGCTTCGGAATCACCGTTGGCGTACCGCCGAGGTAGTCGATCTGCTTGGAAATGGTGAGCGCGTGCTGCAGCTCCTCGGCTGCGTGGACCTCGAGCTCCTCGGCGATCGCCATGAACTCGGCGCCCTTGAGAATCTGGGAATAGGCGACGTACGCAATGATGGCCTGGTATTCACGTGCGAGATCCTCGTTCAGGAGACGAATGAGCTCCTTTCGGTCGACGGAGTTCTTCGATGACGTTCCCTGGGATCTGGAAGAATCTTTACTGGCCATGATCTCCTCATTTCAGTGGATGCGCGAGAATGTATCCTCGCGATGTCGCTTCGTGGGCGTCTTTTCGTGCAAGGGACCTGGGGGCGCGGAAATGATGAGCGTGGGAACTCCATCGCAACATACGTGACACGCGGGACCGCTGGGCTCGGTACCGGAGCGCGCGGTGCCGGTGGATGGTCGGGAAATGGACGACGTCTTCCCCTCACGCTCATGCGAATCATGCGTATTTTTCGCGTCATGAAGGTGCGCGTGCATTGAGCCCATCATCGTGGCGGGAAAAGCTGGAGCGATTTGCCGTCGACCTGCGCGAGGACATCGAGCGCGCGGGTGGAGCGTTAAAGCTCCCGCGCAACCGCGACCCCTACGAGATTTTCGCGTACCGCGGGTATGGCAACGGCAGTCGCGTCCTGGTGCAGGGACGCGTCCTCGAATGTGAGGATATTCCGGTGTCTACGGCGTCAGACAGCCGGTGGACCAATCTGGTCAACACGTACAAGCGAATCGAAAGCGATCCGGTGCCGGGTGCACGCGTTCGCGCGGAGATCGCCGGTGTCGCGCGTGAGATCGTGGCCGATGACGAGGGCTACTTTCGTGAGTGGGTCGAGATCCCGAATCCACTTCCGTCCGATCGATCCTGGCACCAGGCAACGCTCCGGCTCATCGAACCCCTCCGCCCTGACCAACCCGACGTCACGGCCACGGCGGAGATCATGGTGCCCGCGCCGTCGGCCGCGTTCGGAGTCATCAGCGATCTCGACGACACGGTCATTCAATCACGGATCGCGAACTTCCTCCAGGCCGTGCGGACGGTCATGCTCGGAAACGCGCGAACGCGCCTTCCATTTCCCGGCGTGGCTGCGTTCTACCAGGCGTTGCAGAAAGGTGGGGATGGCGATCGAGAGAACCCGATTTTCTATGTCTCGAGCAGCCCATGGAACATCTACGACATAATCGCCGAGTTCCTGGATCTGCAGCGCATTCCTGTCGGCCCCATCTGTCTGCGCGACTGGGATGTCGAGCGTTCGGCTCTGACGTCGAAGCGACTGCTCAATTACAAGGAACCGCTCATCCGCGAAATGTTGGAGCTGTATCCGGCGCTGCCGTTCATTCTGATCGGTGATACCAGTCAGAAGGATCCCGAGATCTATCGTGCGATCATCGACCGTTTTCCCGGGCGTATCCTGGCGATCTACATCAGAAACGTGGAACCGGCTCCGGAGCGAATGGCGGCAGTGCAGGCACTCGCCACGGAAGTCCTGCAGGCCGGGTCTACACTGATCCTGGCCGACGATTCCTTCGCGGCTGCCACGCACGCCGCGGCGCAGGGATGGATCGCGATGGATACACTGGCCTCGGTTCGGGAGGAGAAGAAGGCCGACGAGGGAACCACCGGTACGAAGGCCGCGATTCCTGGCGTCCCCAAAGCACCGGAAACGCCAACGATCGTGGTGGAGTAGCGCGCTACTCGGTGTCTCGCCCGTGCACCTGAAACGGAGGGTGTGTGGCCTCGATCGCGGTGAACGTATCGAGAATCTTGTAGGTGTGTTTCGCCCCTTTGGGCACCACCCACGAGTTGCCGGCCTCCAGCACTACGGTCTGCCCCTCGATCGTGAGCTCGGCGCGGCCCTTGATAACGAAGCCCACTACTTCGTAGGAACGGCTGCTGGCTTCCTTGCCTTTGGTCGGCTTCTCATTTTCCCACATGCGCATAGCCACCGACTTGCCGGAGGCGAGATATTTCTCCCCGTCCGGCCCCTTGGGTGAATGCGCAGAATCGATTTTCGTGACGGTCGTATCGCGCTTGTCGGCCATGTCGTCCTCCGGAACGTACGTTGACAGCTGTGAGCGGGCGTTGCGCAATTAAAGGGCCGCGCGGGATTTCATTTATTCAGCACGACCGCCGTCGCCGGGCGCACCCTGGTGAGAGTGACCAGGGAGTTTCAGTGTCTGCCGGGCAACGATCTTGCCCGATGCGACCGCATCATGAAGAAGATTTTTCAGACTATTCGCACTGAACGATCAGTAGCTGGCGGCAGGCGCATCCTCCTGAGCTTCCGCATTGGAGAGGACAGCATCCCTGCGGTTCTTCTGCTTCCCTCCGCGAAGGAGCCAGCAACCCCGCTTCCAGCCGCGCTGCTGCTTCATAGCTATTCATCCAACAAGGAACA
>JBKJRV010000038.1:0-3834 GCA_046593115.1 Gemmatimonadaceae bacterium | reverse complement strand
ACCGCGGCAACTCGACGGCCTCGCTGCCACCAGAGCCAGGCCGCGAACCCCAGCACCGTCGGGGCAAGAACAATGACTGATCCGAGCCACGTTATCGTACCGAAGGCTCCCTGCAGTAACCCGTTCTGATGCGCCTGCACCCATTCCCGGACTGGTACGTCCACGATGCGTGTCTCGTCGCCAGCGACATCTTCGGCGACTTTCATGAAGAGCACCATTGTCACAACCGACAGCAGGACTACCGCGGACGATCTCCACGCGACCCGCCGGAGCCACTCTCTCCTCTCCGGCGCAAGAAACCACGCGAGCATCACCGTTACGGCAGCTCGCAGGCGGGCCCATCGCGATCGGTGTTTTTCCGACGTATGCCTCGGACGCTCCTCGCTCCTCAGGGGCACGTCGACTGCCGCTCGTAACACGGCCCTAGCGAACGCCCGCAAGCGCAGGAAGTACGCAGTACGCGATACGCAATACGCAATACGTCTACTTCCACCCCATCCCCGGAATCACCGCCGGAAACCTGAAATAGCTCTCGGCGAGCAGCGTCCAGCCGTTGAACGCATCCACCTGCGAGAAGCTGTAGAACGAATACCCCGTCGCGAACTGCTCCCGTCCTTTGGCGAGTTGCAGTTGCACCTCGCTCCATCCCTTGATGGCACCAACGCCGATATAGACGTGCCGTCCCGCCCCCTGCTCGATCAGCAGGCGGTGCTCGTTCAGCAGACATGTCCAGTCGAGATTCGCACACAGGTCGCTCTTCACCGTGTACGACGTCGATGTCGCCGACGCCGGATATGTCATCGGCACGGCAACATCGAGCGAGCCCGAAATGGCCCACGCTCGCGGGTCCTGCAGATAATCGTCAAAGCCCTTCGAGGACGACCATCCCGGCATTGCCTTGTACACGGGCCACACGGCGGCGGAGAGCACGAGCGTCCGGTCCACGGCGCGAAGACTGTCTGCAACCTCGCGCACCGCCGCGTTCACGAACTCGCGGCGATGGTTGGCCCAGGATGCAGCGGACGACGTCGGTGCCATCCCGAACGCGCGGACGTAACTATTGACGCTCGGTGTCCCAGGAGAGCTGCGTCGTCGGATAGCGGATACGGTCGAGGTGGACGCCGCGGACCGGGTAGCGCCGAGCGATGTCGGCGGCGACTTGTGCGAGACGCGTGCGGACGCCCGCAACTCCTGGCGATACCCAGACGTACTCCGGCGTGGCGGGTCCGCAGCTCTGTGGCGCTCCCGTACTGTCCACCATCGCCCAGTCCGGGTGCTCGAGCAGCATGTGTCGCGGCGTGCTCTCCACGAGCTGTGCGCAGGCCGCCGAGGTGTTGCTGATCCAGCCGGTCAGTGCGTTGAGCCAGGCGTGCACCTGAATGCCGTACTTCGCGGCTTCGGTGATCGCGACCGCAAGCGGATCGACAGCAGGCGGGCCGCCGAGCGTGCCGCACACCCTCGGGGAGCACGGTTCGATGGTTGATCGGTAGAATGCGTCTCCTGCAGCGCGAACCTGGAAGTACACGATGTTGAAGTTGGCGCTCGCGGCCTTCTGCATGATTGTCGCGATCTTCGTCGGGTCGGCAGCCGACGATGTCGTGTACTCGAATCGCGTGATCCAGAGCGCTCGTGCTTCAACCGGGTTCGTGACGGTGACGCGCACCGTATCAGTCTTGCCGTCAGCGATTGCGCGGACAGTGGTTTGTCCGGGTGACTGGGTCACGAGTGACGCGGTCGAACCAGCAGGGGACAGCGTGACGACCGAAGACGCGTCGGTGACCCATGTAATGGTGCGTCCGGTGAGCACGGCGCCGCTCCCGTCTCGCACGGTCGCCCGCAGGGTGGCTCCGCGGTACATGGCGATCGTCACCTGCTCCGCGTCCACGGTAACCGTGGCCGCGGTCACGATCACAGGGGTCGTATCGACCGGCGGGGGATCGGGGTCCTTCGTGCCCGTGGCCTTGCCGCCACCACCGCACGCGGTCAGCGCGAGCGCCGCAAAGCTCACGAGGGCAATCGCGATGAACCATGGACTGCGAAGCGGTAGGGCCATCGATCTTCAGGGCGCGGGGAACCGGGAGAATACGATGAATGGTCGTCAGGGGTACCGCGACGCGAAAGGGGATGTAGCCTTCAACCATGTTCGCTCTCTACCGATTCGCGCCGCTCCGCCGTGGCATTCCGTTGGCTCTCTCCCGGTGATCCGCCTCGCCCGGATCACGCTCCGGGAGATTCTGCTGCCGCTCATCGAGCCGTTTCGAAGCGCCTCGGGAGAGATTGCCGAACGTCGTATTCTGCTGTTGGAAATTTCGGACGGCGACGGCGTGGTAGCGTGGAGTGAATGCGTGGCGCAGTCGCTCCCGACGTACAGTGCAGACACCGTCGATACCTGCTGGATCGCGCTCGCGCAGTGGCTGCTACCACGAGCTCTGGGCGTCGAATTCGCCGAGCCCGCTGCGGTGCAACCGGTGCTCGATCGCGATGTGCGCGGCCACCGAATGGCGGTCGCCGCTGTCGAGATGGGCATGTGGGCAGTGGCCGCCACGAAGGCGGGGTTGCCTCTCGCCACGCTCCTCGCGCGATCCTCGACTGTCGCTCGCGAGCGGGGCTCGGTACCGAAGTCGTTCGTGGAGACAGGCGTCGCTATCGGACTACAGGCAACTCCCGACATGCTGGTGCAGCGTGCGCAACGTGCGCTCGACTCGGGCTACCGCCGGATTCGAATCAAGATCGAGCCCGGACGCGACGTCGCCTGGATCTCAGCCATACGCGATGCGCTGGGTCCCGAGGCCCGGCTCGCGGCGGACGCCAACTGCAGCTACGTCATGGACGACCCCGGGCACATGCGAACACTGGAAGCACTCGACGGGCTCGGCCTTACCATGATCGAGCAGCCGCTCGCGCATGACGACCTGCGTCGACACGCCGCTCTACAGCAGCGGCTCGTTACACCCATTTGCCTCGACGAAAGTATCACGAGTCTGGCCAGCACCGAGGACATGCTCGCGCTGGGCAGCGGACGAATGGTCAACCTCAAGCCGGGCCGGGTAGGAGGGCTGCAACAGTCGCTGGAGATTCACGATGCCTGTGCTCGCGCCGGTGTGCCGGTATGGTGCGGCGGCATGCTGGAATGCGGCATCGGGCGCGCGTACAACGTGGCGCTGGCGTCGCTGCCGAACTTTACCGAACCGGGAGACCTTTCTCCGAGCGCGCGGTACTGGGCGCGTGACGTCGTGTTACCGGAGTGGATCATGGACCGCGATGGGCAGGTGCAGGTCCCGCTAGCGGAGCCGGGACTGGGGATTGTCGTGAATACCGGGATTATTGATGACCTGACGGTGCGCTCCGCCACATTTCGCGCGCGCTAGTCGTATCCGTCAGCCGACCAACGATCGTTGGAGCTCACGAGCGATCTGCGGATTGCGCCGGCTTCGCCGGCGCTTCTATTTGATTCGCTCGCAGCTCAACTCGGGCGGTTCGGCACCCATGGTTAAGTCGTCGCCACACCCAACGCCGCTTCCGTGGATGGGCATTGCTGTCATCGCGCTCCACAATCTTGAGGAGGCATTGACGGTACGTACATGGCTTCTTCATCACGGCGGAGCGTTGCAGGCTCTCACCGGCATCGAACCACCGTCAATCCCGACTCTACCCTTCTACGCGGCGCTGGTCACCGTTACCGTCGGACCAGCTATCTGGGTTCTACTCGCCCATAGGGCCCGGTCCAATTCTTTCGGCGCATACTCACTCGCAGTACTGTTCGGAATGTTCTTCGCCAATGCTCTTGCTCCTCATGTTGCAGGAGCGATCGCACTTCGTGGCTATGTCCCGGGC
>JBKJRV010000434.1:0-3511 GCA_046593115.1 Gemmatimonadaceae bacterium | reverse complement strand
CGATGAGGTGATTGTCCGCCGTGGTGACATACCCGGACAGCGATCTCGCCTTGTCGATGAATCCAGTTTTCGCGCGCATGTTGCCGGCCGCGGGCGTGTTGCGCATGCGGGTCGAGATCGTGCCGTCGACCCCCGCTATCGGGAGCGCATCGTAGAACGCCGTGAACGCCGTGTCCCGCTGGATCGCGGTAAGCACGCGCACGATCGTCTCTGGTGTCACATAGTTATGCCTCGACAATCCACTCCCATCTCGCACCGCGAAGCCGGCACTATCCGCTCCCCAGGCAAGCAACTTGTCGCGCACGATCGCCCGACCCCGCGCGGCCGTAGCCGTATCGCCCTTCTCCAGCCCGAGCGTCTTCAACAACACCTCGGCGATCTGGTTCTGCGAAGGCTTCTCCAGGCGCGGAAGGATGTCCCGGAGGGGAGGTGACTGCGTCACGAAGAGAGAATCGGCACGCGCACCGGGTGCGATGGTCCCATTCGCGACAGGGATTCCCCTGTCCTGCAGCGCTTCACGCAGCGCCGCGAGATACGCGTCGTTCTGATTCCGGTACGTGATGGTCATGACGGACGAGTCGCCAACGGCAATGGTGCCGCTCAGCAGGAGGCCGGGACCGGCCGTGTCGTGGAGCACCGAGAGCGACCGGGTTCGCACGGAATCCTGTTTGGTCGACACGACTGTCGTCGCCACGTTGCGAACCGCCGGAAAACCGCGGATCGGTGCGGTCGTAACCGTCGGCGCGTCCCCAACCCGTGCGCCTGCCCGCACGATCACGCGAGTAAATCCTTCATTGAAAAACAGCTCGTCAACACCGGCTGAGTACGGGAACTCGAACTGATCCGATCCCCACGCGTATCCCCACGGCGAGTCTGAGAAGACATCGGCGCCGCGCATCACCCGTCCCTCGATGCGGCGGATGCCACGGGAAGCGAGCGAGTCCGCGATCTCGCGCATCGGGGTCATGGCGTTAGTGCGCAGCTCGCGCGCCACGGTCGTATCGCCGCGACGCATGCCATCGCTGAGCGTGGGATCACCGCGCCCCTCAACGATGAGGTTGCCCTTGAGTGTGCCGCCCACAACCGGACCATCCGCGACGAACGTGGTGCGAAAGCGATAGTCGGCACCCAGCTCCGACAGCGCCACCGCGCCCGTCACGATCTTCATGTTCGACGCCGGCATGAAGAGCTTGCCCGCGTTGCGCGAGTACAGCGTATCCCCACGCGCCGGATCAACGATGAGAATCCCCCAGTGTGCATTTCGGAATTGAGGATCATTCACCATCGAATCGATCGCAGCAACCAGTGCCTGCCTCGGCGACAGTACCGGTGCCTGCACGGGCGCCAGTGGCACGCCGGTCCGAGTGGGAGAGCAACCAGCGAGCACCGCCAGGACGGCAAGACCCGGGACCATCCGCGGGACCCGCTCCGATAGCAGTCGTTGGCGGCGTGGCCGCGTCCGCAGGCATGGGGCTGAGTCCGGCGCCCGCAGTGCTCGCGCCAGGCGTGCACTCATGTCGATGGCGATGTGCGAATCATGACTTCCCGCTCCACGAGCGTCGCCAGCTGATCCAGCCATTGGGTATCGTCGAGTTGGATGACGGGGACGGACAGCGAGAGTCCCGGGAGGTCCGTGACGACCGCAAGATAGCGCGCAGACGCGTGCTCCGGCGTCCCATGGAGCGGCTCCGCGTGCGCAGCGGTTCGGTAGATCTCGATGCGCGGCAACGCCGATTTCTTGAAGCCCTCGCAGATCACGACATCGGCATCGCCCATATACCGCTCGGCGATCTCCTCCGGACCCAGCTCCTCGTTCCATCGCATCACGATCGCAAACTTGTCGGGTGCCGCCATCGCCACCCGCTCCGCCTTGCCCTCGTGATAGTGCCGGAACGTATCGGTGCTCTCGGGATCGATGTTGAAGGTGTGCGACCCGTGCTTGATGGTCATGACGCGATATCCACGCCTTCCCAGCTCGGCAGTCAGCCGCACCGCGAGCGTCGTCTTCCCACTATGCTTCTTGCCGACGATGGCGACCATCGGAGGTCGTGGCATGGCGCTCCGCGAGCATCAGCTCGTCCGGGGTATTGACGTTCATGAACATGACAGTCGGATCGCCATGCCGAGCCACCTGCTCGTGCGACAGCCGAACAAGCCGGATGTCGTCGTAGAAGCCGATAACGCGACGATCGTCCGCCGCGAGCCGCTTTTCGATGGGCGCGATGCACGCCTGGGAATAGTAAGCACAGAGCGGCTCCAATCCGCGTTTCGATCCGCTCTCCGGCACCACGGCGTCTCCCTCGGGCGCGGCCGCCCGCAAGGCCTGCAGCAGGGAAGGCGTCACGAAGGGCATGTCCCACGCGACGATAATCACCGGCCCTCCCGCGGTTACCAACGCAGCATGGATCCCGCCCAGGCTGCCTTGCCCGATGAGACGATCACTGGCCACGGCCACTCCGGACAGCCATTCGTGCGCCCCGGGATCGTTGGCAATGAGGAGCAGCGTGTCGGTCGCCTCACGCAGCGCATTCGCTACGCGATCGATGATGCGCGTCCCCGTTACCCGTTCCAGCCCCTTCGCGGCACCGTGAAACCGACTCGCTGCGCCACCAGCGAGAATGACGCCCGTGCACGGCGTCGTCACGCGTGATGGACCTGCGGCTGGCCACTCACTGCCCGGCCAACGATGGTCATGCCGGCGCGGGCCGCGATCTCGACGGCAAGCGTCGAAGGCACCGAAGGCGTCGCGACCACCGCGATCCGCGCTCTGGCCGCCTTGAACGCCAACTCTCCGGAAATACGTCCCGTCACGAGCAGTGTCAGGTCATTCGGCGAGCGGTCCGCGATGAGCGCGGACCCAATCACCTTATCCACCGCGTTGTGCCGCCCAATATCTTCGGCGTGGAACAGCAGCGTGCGACCATCCGTCAGTGCGGCCGCGTGGATGCCTCCCGTCGCCTTGTACCGCTCGCCCCGGGCAAAGAGCTCCTTGAAGAGCACGCGCATCGTCGGGGTGTCGATCACCGGCGCGGCACCCTTCCGCCGGGGCACATCACTCATCGAGCCAAGGATGGACGTGACTGCGCCGCAGCCAGACGCGAGCACGCGACGTCGCTCGGTTCGTTCAATGTTCTCGTACTTGTCGGCGGGGACATCGACCCAGAATCCGGGCTCGGCGGCGCAGGGACGCATCTTGACGACGTCCGCCATCCGGTCGATATAGCCCTCTCCGTAGAGCCACCCGATCACGAGCTCATCAAGTCGTTCCGGGGTGCACATCCAGGTAACCGCCGGCGAGCCATTCAGCTCAAGCCAGACCGGCGATTCCTCGACTGCATCGAGCGATGGGGCGGTGACGTCGGGCATCCCCGTAAGAAAACGTCCACCCGGGGATTGGGAAGGGGACGCGGCGTCGAGCCGCGCCGGTTTACAGCCTCAGCCCACGCATTTCCGCGGCGGCGTCCATCTGCGCCGTCAGCGCCCGTTCGACCATCAGGTCGAGATCGCCGTT
>JBKJRV010000362.1:0-2671 GCA_046593115.1 Gemmatimonadaceae bacterium | reverse complement strand
CAGGCAGGGCGTCCGTTACATGACGAGCACTCGGGAGGTGGCGATCCTTATGGTACTTGTCACCGCCTACTCGGTGCTCGGTGTTCCTTATCTGACGTTGATGCCCGTTGTCGCGCGGGATCTCCTCGGCCTGACCGCCACCGGCTACGGCACGATGCTCATTTTCGTGGGCATCGGCGGATTGACGGGCGCGCTGTTCATCGCCGGACCGGGGCAGCGTTTTCAGCGGGGAACGCTTCTTCGGTGGGGTTCGTACGGATTCGGACTGCTGCTCGTACTCCTCGCACTCACACGCTCCGTCATTCTGGCGTATCCGCTGCTCGTGCTCATCGGGTTCACCATGATCGTGACGAACGCGCTGTCGAACGCGCTGCTTCAGATGATCGTGCCGGATGCATTCAGGGGACGAGTGCTCTCGGTGTACTCATTCGTTGCCGCGGGCATGTCCCAGGTGATCGGCGCATTCGCCGCCGGTGCCGTGGCACGGCTCATCGGTGTCGAATGGGCCATTGGCGGTGGCGGAATGATGCTCCTCGTCATCGCGATCGCGGTCTTTGCCCGCTTCCCGGAGATTCGCCGGCTTTAGAAATGGCGGTGGCATGCGGCGGCGCATTTTGGCGCGCCCCGTTCCGCATGGCGTGATCCATGATCTTCTCGATTTTCTCGGCGTACGCCTCCGAGAGCGAGCCGCCGAACATCGTGAAGTCCTGCGAAAAACATCGACGATGCGTCCTTCGATCCGCCCATGCCCGGTGACGACGCCGTCACCATAGAAGTGCGGCTCGTCGAGCCCGAAGTCCGTGGAGCGGTGCGTGACGAACCGGTCGGTCTCGACGAAGGAGCCATCTTCGCACAGCGCGTCGAGCCGCTCACGCCGAGAGCTTCCCCTTCCCGTGCTGGGCCTTGAGCCGCTCCTCGCCGCCCCCAAGCTCCGGTTCGGCGCGCCTGCGGTCGAGCAGCTCGAGCTTCTCTCGTATAGTCATGGTGCGAAAAAGGTAGCCGCTGGAAGATGCACCGACTAGCGTTGGGCTGAGCCGATGGACGCTCCCTTGAACCCTGCAGTCCCATTCCCGAGTCGGCCACTTGGGATGCTGCGCCGCCTAGGACCTGTTCTTCCTGCTTTCGCCCTATTTTCCGGTAACCTCTCCGCTGCAACTCGTCGGGAGTTGTTTGGCCCGGATACTGCGCGTCTATTCAGCGTGGCAAGTTGCCTTTCGATCGCGATCCGGCAAAACTAACACCGCCCAAACAGCACAGGAGAAATCAGATGACGGATGAGGCTGTGGCTTGGGTAAGCGTAGCGAACTACAGGACGCAGTTCGCCGCGGATGTGGTGATCGAGCGACTTGAAGCAGAGGGTATTATGGCCATTGCGCGCGGAAATGACATTATCGGTATCTTCGGCCCCGGGTTTCAAGGGGCCACTCCTCGAGGAGTGAACGTCTTGGTGCCGTCAGACGCGCTGGCCGCTGCACAGGAAGTTCTCCGATCGACATAAGCCGCCTGATTCCGCGATCGAATCGAGTCCGCCGCACCTGTCTGAGGTTTCAACCCACCTGAACCTCGATTCGCGCAAACCGTTTCACAAGCGCTGCATTGCCGACGCTGGATCGACTCTCGTAGCACGTTCGGTCGGGATGTACAGCGCTATCAAGCAAGTAGCGAGCGTTATTCCGACTGCGAGACTGAAAACGCGCCCATCGAGCGCGTTCACTTGATAGAGGAGAAGTTGGATTTTCGGTGCAGTAGCAGCAGCAACTAACGCACCGGCCGCGATTCCGATCGCCGCAACAACGAGCCCACGTGTGGCGACGAGTTTCAGAATCGTCGCTCGACTTGCGCCCAAAGCCATTCTAATCCCGATCTCACGTACGCGCATATCGATACTGTGCGCAATCAAACCAAGCAGTCCGCTTGCCGCGATGAGCAACGCGAGACCGCCGGCTGCGCCGAAGAGGTAAACGCTCGTGCGCCATGGACGGATCTGCGGCGCCAGTATGTCTTCCATCGAAGTGACGTCGATTCTGCGAAACTGACCTTCACGCAGGATTCGCTCGCTCAGGGGGATACTTAAGGCCTGCCGATATTCGAGAAGCGGTCGGACGAAAATCGACATCGTCGTTCGGTATGCCGACGGCACGAGGGGCAGGAAGAACATGGGAGGCGCCGGCTCGCGTAGCGCCACAATCCGCATATTCCCAACGATACCAATTACTTGAAGACAACGGGAACCAGGTCCGAAACCCGTGATGAAGCATTTTCCAATGGGATCTTGGCCTGGCCAGTAGGCGTCAGCCATTGCCTGATTAATCAGGGCCTTCGTGGCCATTTCCGCGAAGTCGCCTGCACCAAATGTTCGCCCTTTACGAAGGGGCACACCGAGCACCTTGAAATAATGGGCACTAACTCGATCGTTGAAAACCATGATCTGCCGATTCTCGAAAGGTCGGTCAGGAAAAGAAACCGGCGACGCGGTTCGAGTCAGGAAGGGCACTTCAGTACCTACTGCAACGGCGTCAGGTCCTCGAAGTCGGGTGATGATGTTCACGATTTCGTCCAACGAGTGTGCCACTTGTTCTGGCACAGCCGACTGACCGGTGGGTGACGCAGCCGCTGCCGTAACGACTACCAAATCCTTGACGACAAATCCGAGATCCTCGCGACTTATTCG
>JBKJRV010000253.1:0-19195 GCA_046593115.1 Gemmatimonadaceae bacterium | reverse complement strand
ACTGGGATCTGGAGCTCACCGCCGCTGGTGAAATGGGCCTGCACGAGTCCCTTCGCGGACTCTACCCCGCGATGCACAAGGAATTCGCCGAGTTCATGAAGCAGGCGTATCCCATCTGGCTGCGTGACCTGGAGAGCGACCGGCCACCACTCTCGGTGGACATCGTGCCCGAGTTCGTGATGCCCATCCTGGATCGGGATCGCGCCGCCGTCTTCATCGTGGTGGACTGCCTGCGTCTCGACCAGTGGCGCATTCTCGAGCCGCTGCTCGCCCCGTACTTCGATGTCGAGACGACGCACTACTTCTCCATCCTGCCGACGGCGACACCGTACTCGCGAAACTCGCTCTTCAGCGGACTCTTCCCGGGCGAGATCGCGGCGCGCTTCCCTCAATGGTGGGGAGAGCGGGACGATGAGACGCTGAATGCCCACGAGCGCGAGCTGCTCGATGCACAGCTTCGCGAAATCCGACCGAACACGCCGGTGCGGTACGAGAAAATCTCGACCGCTGGCGATTCCGATGACCTCGAGCGCCGGATATCCACCGCGATCGCCGGCGAAGGGGTCAGCGCCTTCGTGTTCAATTTCATCGATCTGCTGACTCACGGGCGCTCCGAGTCCGGCATCCTCTTCGAAGTGGCGCGCGACGAGATCGCCCTTCGCGGCATCACGAAGCAATGGTTCCAGCGGTCCGCGCTCTTCGCGCTGTTGCGCGAAGCCGCTCGGCGCCGGGTCTCCGTACTGCTCACCAGCGACCACGGCTCCATCCATTGTCAGACGCCGGCGACGGTATTTGCCAAGCGTGACGCGACCGCGAACCTGCGGTACAAGTTCGGCGCGGACCTGCGCGCCGAGCGTCCGGAATACGCGCTGCTCTTTCCGAACGAGGAGGCATTGCGCCTGCCGCGGCGGGGCATGGGCGCGAATACGCTGCTCGCAAGCGGCGACACCTTCTTCGTCTATCCCACGAAGCTGCGCGAGTATCAAAGCCGCTACCGGGGATCCTTCCTCCATGGCGGCGTGACTCCCGAGGAAGTCATCCTCCCCGTCTCGTTGCTGACTCCGCGCCGCTAAGCGTGTCGCACTACCGCCGGCTGCTCGGATTCATTCGCCCGCACTCGGCGGCGATGGTGGGAACCATCGTTTGCAGCATCGGAGCGGCAGTGCTCGACGCGTTCTCCTTCGCGCTGCTGGTGCCATTCCTGAACACCCTGTTCGGAGAGGCGCCGCTGCCCCAGGTGGGATCCGGGGCACTCACGCGCGTGCTCCAGTCAACGATCGGCGCGTTGCTCGACCCGAACGACAAGATGGGATCGCTGCAGAACGTGATCCTGATCATTCTCGTGACGATCGTGCTGAAGAATGTGCTGGTGTGGGTGGCCGGCCAGTTCAATGCGCGCCTGCAGGAGTACGTGACGCGCGACTTGCGGGACACTGTGTATCGTCACCTCCAGCGCCTGCCGCTTCAGTACTTCACCCGGACCAAGGCGGGGCAGATCCTGTCGCGGGTCCTCACGGATACTGGTCAGACGAAGCAGCTCATCACGCAGCTGGTGACGCAGACGTTGCAGAGCAGCGCTCTGGTGATCAGCTACGTGATTGCATTGCTCGCGATCTCCTGGCGCCTCACGCTCCCGGCACTCTTCGTCGCCCCCGTGCTGCTCGTACTCCTGCAGCCGCTGCTCAAGCGGTTGCGCACTGGCTATCGGCGCATCGGCAATCAGCACGGTGAGATGACGAGCGTCGTCCAGGAAGTCATCGGCGGGATCCGCCTCGTGAAGTCGTTTGGCGCCGAGGCCTACGAGCAGCGCCGCTTCCTCCAGGCCAGCAGTCGCTACTCATCGGCAATGGTCAAGGTGACGCGCATCTCCAACCTCGCCCAGCCCATTACGGAGGTCGTGGGCACGGTAATGGCCGTCATCCTGCTCTGGATCGGTGCGCGTCAGGTGCTGGTCACGCACACGCTGCAGCCGGCGCAGCTCATCGTCTTCCTGACCTTCGTGATGCGCCTGCTGCAACCCCTCAACCGGTTGTCGCAGATCCGGCCCGTGGCGCAGCAGGCGCTCGCGGCCTCCGATCGCCTCTTCGAGCTGCTCGACCTCCCAACCGAAGCGCAGTTGGACACGGGAACGCGCGACGTCGCACGATTCGAGCAATCGCTGGAGTTCGAGCGCGTGAGTTTCGCGTACGAGGCCGAGCAGGTACTGAGTGACATTTCCTTCACGGCGCGCAAGGGCGACATGATCGCCATCGTGGGTCCGAGTGGGTCGGGCAAGAGCACGCTCATGGATCTGATTCCCCGCTTCTACGAACCCGTGAGCGGGCGAATCCTGCTCGACGGGATCGAGACGCGTGACATCAGGCTCGCCGCGCTTCGCGGTCTCACCGGCATCGTGAGTCAGGACACGGTGCTCTTTCACGATACCGTCCGAAACAACATCGCCTACGGCAACATCGAGCGCTTTACCGCCAATCAGATCGAGGCGGCTGCGCGCGCCGCGAATGCGCACGAGTTCATCACTCGGCTTCCCGAGGGCTACGACACCGTGCTCGGGGAACGTGGCGCGCGACTGTCGGGCGGACAGCGGCAACGTATCGCGATCGCGCGAGCCCTGCTGGTGGACCCGCCAATTCTGATTCTCGACGAAGCCACCTCCGCGCTCGATACGGAATCGGAGCGGCTGGTTCAGCAGGCCATCGACAGACTGCTCCAGGGACGCACGGTGTTTGTCATTGCTCACCGCCTTTCCACCGTCGAGCACGCGGACATGATTCTCGTGCTCGAGGACGGACGGATTGTCGAGCGCGGCAACCACGATGAGCTGCTGAAGCTGCGTGGCGCGTATCACCGGCTGCACAGCCTCCAGTTCCGGGACCGTCCAGCGCCGCCGTCGCCGGATCCGGAGGCGGAGCCCGGTAGCGCCGCCTGATATGCGCGCTCTCTTCTATCACGGAAGTCCTGAGTGGTCGGGAAGTGCGCGCGCGTTCGCGGCTGCCGCGGATGGACTGGTCCATCGGGGTTGGGACGTCACGTTCGCCTGTGTCGCCGATAGCCCGGTGAACGATCAGGTGTCACGCCGGACCTTCGAGGTGGTGCCCATGCGGGAGGGCGCCACGTGGCTCGATCCCGTACGACGACTCAAGGAACTCATGATCGAGCGCTTCATCGAAGTGGTGTTCGTTCACGGCGATCAGGAGCATTTCCTCGTGTCGATGGCGCTGCGGCTTGCGGAGCGCGCGGCCATTTTGCGCCGCATCCCATCCGACGAGAGCGATACGGGCCGCCTGCTCGGCCAGCTTGCCGCCCGAACCGCGGCCACGGGGTATCTCTTCGATTCAAAAGAGGAGCTCGCGGCCGCTGCATCGCTGCCCTCGAAACGCATTAGCACGCTCGTCGCGCCACTGGGTGTGGATCTGGACGGATATGACGCGGTGCGCGCGACCCCCCGACCCAGCCTCGGCGCGGCCGCTTCAGACCGGCTGGTGGTTTGTGTGTACGACCGGCTGGGGCACGCCCGCAGTGCGACCGTGTTCCGAACGTTCGCGATGCTCGCGCCCCGACACCCGGAGCTGCGTCTCGCCCTCGTCGGACCCGGCTCCGATGAAGAGGACCTGCGAATGCATGCGGCCGCCCTGGGACTCACGAAAACGGTCACCTACCTGGGCGTTCGCGACGACCAGATCGCTGTCCTTCGCTCTGCGGATCTCGGCTGGGTCGTCGCGTCGGGGGATGAGGCCGCATTCGCCATGCTCGACTTCATGGCGCTCCGCGTCCCGGTGATCGCCGAGCGTGGGGAGCAGGCACAGCGGTATCTCTCGGATGGCATTGCCGGCATCCTCCTGCCTGCTGGTGACATCCCGGCGAACGCCGCGACGCTCGCCGCGTTTCTGGCGCACGACGAGCAACGGGTGGCCATGGGAAATGCCGGGCGCACTCGCGTCGCCCGCGACTTCACCGCGACGGCGATGATAGATGGCTTCGAGAGCGCCGCCACCGTGGCGCGGGAACGGAGCGCGTGGCACTCGTAATGGAGCCCGTCGCGGAGCCACGCGCCGCACGTGTGACGTCCACGCCCCCAATGCGGGTGCTGGTGCTCGGGAGCGCCAAGTGGTGGCGCATGGAAGCGAGCGTCGCTCGTGCGCTGCGTCGCGCCGGCCACCAGGTGCTGCTCCTCGATGACCGGCGTCTCAAGCGAAACATCGGTCGAGCGCTGACGCAGCGGTGGGTGCGGTGGCGCGGCAGCGCGTTCAAACCGCAGTTCGTTTTTCTGGGCAAGTGTCTCGGTCTCGACATCGAGACGGTGGAGCAGGTGATCGACGGTCTTCCCAATGCGATGTGGTACCTGGACCCGCAGTACTACGCCGAGACGAGTCGTCCGGAAGTGGCGCACGTGCTGGACGTCGCGCGGCGTACACGCACGTTCTTCGTGACGGGATTCGAAGCGCAGTGGAGTGCACACGGGACGCGTGCGGCCTTTCTGCCGGCGGCGGCGCTTAGCGAGGTGAGGCCAGTGACTCCGGATCTGCGCTATGAAGCCGACGTGGTATTCACGGGGAGCGCCTACGACGCCGACCGCGCGCAGTTTCTGATTGCGCTGTCGAAGCACTTTCGCGTGAGCGTGTGGGGGCATGGGTGGGAGCGGTACCGCGATGTGCTTTCGTGGGGTGGCCGACATGTCGAGGGGCGCGAGTTTGCGACCGTCTGCTCCAGCGCCCGCATTGTCCTCGGCATCAATCCGACGGTCGCCGCCGCGGCGACGAATTACGCGTCGAATCGCATGTGGATGAGCATGCTGGTCGGCGGCTTCTACCTGGGTCAGCGCACCCCTGGCATGGACCGGATGGCGCTGGACGGGGTGCACTGCGCATGGTACGAGAACCTCCCGTCGTGCGTCGAAAAAGTACGGTGGTATCTTGACCATCCCGACGAGCGCGAACGGATTCGGCGCGAAGGCGAACGGTTCGTGCGGGCGCATCACACGTTCGACCAGCGCATTCACAACATTCTGATGGACCAAGCGTTCGTGAATCCGCTGTGAAGCACCTGTTCATCACGCAGGACTATGCCCCCGACCTCGGCGGAATGGCGCGACGTCACGTGGAGTTGTGCCGCCGGCTCGCGCTCGAAGGTGTGATCGTTTCGACGGTGGCGGCTCCCGAGGCAGAGGATTTCGACCGCCGCGAGGCGTACGACATCGTTCGTCAGCCATTTTCGTTCGCTGGCGCCAGGGCACTGCCGAACCAGATGCGATGGGCGCGTTGGCTGGAGCGAGCATGCGCCGACGGCGTGGATGTCGTGCACTGCGGCAACATCCGTCCCGCGGGCTACCCCGTGACCTGGGCGCGTGCCAGAACGCGGGTGCCGTACCTGCTGTACGTGAATGGCGGCGACCTGCTACGTGAGCGGGAGAAGGTCGCGCGCAGTCGTCTCAAGCGAATGACCGGGCGCATGATCTTCGAGCAGGCCGCGGGCATCGTCGCCAATTCGGAATGGACGGCCGCGCAGGCGACCGATCTGATGCGCCAGATGGGCGTGACAACGCACCCGGTGGTGAGGGCCATTCAGCTGGGTACCGATCCATCGTACTTTCGCCCCGATCGCGACACTGGTTCCATGAGACAACGCTTTGGCCTGGGCGACGCTCCTCTGCTGGTGACCATTGCCAGGCTGGTGCCGCACAAGGGTCAGGATGTCGCGATTCGCGCCCTCGCGCTGGTCCGCGCCGACTGGCCGTCGCTCCGCTACCTCGTCGTGGGCGCTGGACCACACGAATCGGCGCTGCGACTGCTCGCGCGTGAGCTCGCGGTGGACGATGCGGTGACCTTTGCAGGCGCGCTCGGCGACGAGGAGATCGCCGAAGCCTACGCGACCGCGACCATTTACCTCGGGCTTTCCCGACTGGAAGGCGCCACGGTCGAAGGTTTCGGCATCAGCTTCAGTGAAGCGGCGTCCAGCGGTCTCGTCGCCATTGCCGGGGACTCGGGCGGGGTCCGCTCTGCCGTTCGCGACGGGGAGACCGGCGTGATCGTGCCCGCTGAGGATGTGCAGGCGATCGCCGCCGCCATCCGGTCGCTGCTCGAGAACGCCGGCATGCGCGAGACGATGGGCGCCGCCGCCCGACAAGCCGTTGAGTCGCACTACAACTGGGACCGGGTGGCCGCCGAGACGACCGCGTTCGCGCGTGAGGTGGTGCAACAATCCGCGGCCGTGCAGTGACGTCCATTCGGCAGCGGGCGGAATACGGTGCGCTGCGCGCCGTCGTCGCGGTGCTCGAGCGACTGGACTGGAAACGCGCGGGCGAATTTGGCGCATGGCTCGGAGCGCTCGGCTATCGCCCACTGGGGATCCGGCGTGGCATCGTAGAGCGTCAGATTGCCGCCGCGTTTCCCGATCGTGATGCGGCGGACGTTGCGCGCATCGCGCGCGCGGCCTACGAGCACCTGGGACGCAGCGCCATGGAGATCGCGATTCTCCCCTCCCTTGGGCCGCGCGGCGTGCTCAAGGTGTTCGACGAGCCGGAGGGCTGGGAGACCGTCGAGGCCGCGCAGGCAGAGGGGAAGGGAATCATCTTTGTCGGCGGCCATCTCGGCAACTGGGAGCTGGGCGGCGCGTACATTGCCGCGCGCGGGATTGGCCTCGACGCCATCGTGAGGCGGATGGGGAATCCGCTTTTTGATGCCTATCTGAACACCACGCGCGGGCAGATCGGCATGACGATCGTTCACGATGCCGAGGCCGTGCGCCGGACGCCTCGATCCTTGCGAGAGAACCGCGGAGTCGCCTTCATCGCCGACCAGGGTGTGCGGGGGCTGGCATCGACGTTCGTGCCATTCTTCGGGCGGCCCGCGAAAACACCCCGCGGCCCTGCGGTGTTTGCGTTGCGACTTGGCGTTCCCGTAATCTTCGCCGTCGCACTACGCATGCCGAATGGCAAGTATTGCTTGCACTGCGAGCGCATTGCGGTCCAATCCACCGGTGCCCGGGAAGCCGATATCGACACCATCGTCCGCAGCTATACGGCGACTCTTGAGCGTTTCGTGCGCGGCGCCCCCGAGCAGTATTTCTGGCATCATCGCCGGTGGCGTCGGCAGCCTCCCGACACGCCACCGGAGTTGCGAGAGCCATGACCGGTGCGGTGCTGCGCCGCGATCCCCGCGCGGTGCTGGGCGTGGCGGTCGTGCTGCTCGTTTCCGCTGCGGCGCTCGCCGCGCCGCTGCTCACGTCACACGATCCCACGCAGATCGATCTGGCTGCGCAGTTACAGGGTCCATCTGCGCAGCACCTGATGGGCACCGACGTGCAGGGCCGCGATGTGTGGTCGCGACTGGTGCACGGCGCGAGGATCTCGCTGGCCGTCGGACTGATCTCGCAGGGCATCGCGCTCGCTATCGGCGTCACGCTGGGGCTTATTGCGGGCTACTACGGTCGCTGGGTCGATGAAGTGGTGATGCGAATGGCCGACGTGACGCTCGCCTTTCCGACGCTGCTGTTGCTCATCGCGATGGTTGCCGCGCTACAGCCGTCGCTCGCCGTCGTGTTCATCACGATCGGCATTGTCGGATGGGCCGCGATGGCACGTCTCGTTCGCGGACAGGTGCTCGTTCTCCGGCAGCTCGAGTTCATACAAGCCATCCGTGCCCTCGGCGCACCTGACCGGCGAATCATCGTGCGACATGTGCTTCCGGGCGTCGTGGCGCCGGTGGTCATTGCTTCGACGCTTGGCGTCGCTGGCGCGATCATGGCCGAAGCCGCACTGTCGTTTCTTGGGCTTGGTGTCCAGCCGCCGACGCCGAGCTGGGGGGCGATGGTCGCGGAAGGACGTGATCTCCATCAGCTGCGCACCGCGCCGTGGACGTCGTTATTCCCGGGGCTCGCCATCGGCGCCGTCGTCCTCGGCTTCAACCTGCTCGGCGATGCGTTGCGCGATGCGCTCGACCCACGCAAGGCGGGCCTTCCATCCACCGAGACGCCCGCGCGCGGATGACGTTCGACGTCGAGCAGTTGCGCGCGCGTGAGTTTCCGTGGACCGCCGCAGGCGACGTCGTCTATCTGAATAACGCCTCGACGGGGCCGCTTCCCGCGGCGACAGTGAGGGCGGTGGGAGACTTTACGGCCGCTCGCTCCGAGCCGTGGACCATCTCCGAGGAGATGCAGTTCGGGACACTCGCCGAAACCCGACAGCGACTTGCACGATTCGTCGGCGCTCCGGCATCGCAGATCGCGCTGATGGTGAACACCAGCTATGGCATCAACATCGCTGCGCGCTGTCTCCCCTTCGAGCCGGGAGACATTGTCGTCACATCCGATCGCGAGTTTCCGGCGAATATCTATCCCTGGATGGCGCTCGAGGCGGCGCGGGGCGTCCATCTCGTGCGCATTCCGTCAGCCGGCGCGCTCCCCGACGAAGACGCGCTGCTCGCCGCGCTCGATCGTCCTCGGGTAAAGGCGCTGACGCTGTCGTGGGTAAGCTTTTCAAGCGGCTATCGCGTGAACCTGGAGCGACTGGGCGCTGCCTGTCGCGAGCGCGGCATCTGGTTCATCGTCGATGCCATCCAGGGACTGGGTGCGGCCACCGTCGACGTCGTGCGCTGCAACATCGATGTCTTCGCCTGTGGAGGACAGAAGTGGCTGTTGTCCCCGTGGGGATCGGGATTCGTCTACCTGCGCGACGAGCTGGTGCAGCGGCTGGACCCGGCTCCCGTCGGCTGGATGTCGGTGAAGGCATCCGACGATTTCACGCGGCTCGTGGACTACGATCTGACCTGGCGTGAGGACGCTCGGCGCTTCGAGGTCATCACGCTGCCGTTCCAGGAATTCGCCGGCTTCAACAAAAGTCTCGCGCTGCTTGAGAGTCTCGGGCTGAAAGAGGTCGAGTCCCACATCGCGACCCTGGCCAATCGAATCGTTGACTGGGCGACCGACCACGGCGAGATGGAGTTGGTCACCCCCGGCGACGCCTCGAAGCGCGCCGGCATTGTGAGCGTCCGTCCTGCCAACGCCGGTCCCGCATCCAGACGAATGACCGAAGCCGGAATCATTCACTCCTTTCGGGAAGGCGCGATCCGGCTGTCGCCGCACTGCTACAACACCATCGAGGATGTGGATCGGGCGCTGGAGGTGCTGTCCGGGGATCGCAAGCCGTCGTCGGGCGGCTACGGTCGTGTTTTTTCAGCCTGAGCGACCGGCACCGGTCGAACTTCCGAAACCTCCACAACCGCATAGTCGCGCGCGCCTTTGCGAACGACGAGGTAGCGTCCGTGAATCAGGCTGCTGTCGCCGAACGATTGTGCGGCATCAGTCACCCGGGTGTTGTTCACATACGCTCCGCCCTGCTGTACGAGTCGTCGCGCTTCGCCCTTCGATGAAACCAGTCGGGCGGCGGTGAGCAGCGTCACGATGTCCGGGGACGACGCGTTCGCCACTCCGTTCGGCACCTCGCGCATGAGCAGACGAATGCCTTCCAGAGATAACGACTCGGGCGAGCGACTCCCGAACAGCAGTGCCGACACCTCGGCCGCCGCGCGCGACGCCTCGGTTCCGTGAACCCGCTCGGTGACATCGCGCGCGAGCGCCTGCTGCGCTTCGCGACCCTGCGGTGCGGCTGCGACCTGCTCGTCGAGCGCTTCGATCCGTTCGCGATCGAGCAGCGTGAAGTACCGGAGATACCTGCCGACGTCGCGGTCGTCGGCCTGAATCCAGAACTGGTAGAACTGGTACGGAGAGGTGCGCTCCGGATCGAGCCACACGCTGCCCGCCTCGGTCTTACCGAATTTCGTCCCGGCGGCGGTGGTCACGAGTGGTACCGTCAGCCCGTGTGCCTCCCTGCCAGAGAATCGCCGGATCAGTTCGATGCCGGCGGTGATGTTCCCCCACTGATCGCTGCCGCCCAGCTGCAGTGTGGCACCCTCGAGCTCATTCAGACGCAGGAAGTCATACGCCTGCAACAGCATGTAGGCGAACTCCGTGAACGAGATCCCGGCCTCCATGCGTGATTTCACGGAATCCTTCGCAATCATGTAGTTGACCGTGAAGTGCTTCCCGACATCACGCAGAAAGTCGATCGCGTTCAGCGGCTTCAGCCACTCGATATTATCACTGACGCGGGCAGCGTTCTCCCCATCCATGGTCACGAAGCGCTCGAGCTGCGCCCGAATGCGACGCGCATTGTCGGCCACCGTCGCCGCATCGCTGAGCGTGCGCTCGTTCGCCTTCCCGCTGGGGTCCCCGATCAGCCCCGTCCCACCTCCAACGAGCAGGATGGGTCGATGGCCATGCCGCTGCAGATGCGCGAGCGCCATCACCGGCACCAGGTTGCCAACGTGCAGGCTGGGCGCCGTGGGATCGAATCCCGCGTAGGCGCTCACGCGCGCCGCGCTCAGCGCACCCTCCACGCCTTCCGTCTGCTGGTAGATCAGGCCGCGCCAGCGCAGCTCTTCGAGTAATGCGGAATGGGGCATGGAACAAAGGTAGGTAGCGCCGGTAGCCCTGTCATCCGGCTGGCGTTTTCGACCGCCCTCGTGAGATTACATCTGGCAGGACCGTCGCCGTCGTTTCTTACGCGGTACGCAGCAGGCAATACGCAGTACACAATCGTACGTCGCGCCACTCAGCCCCTACAACGACGAATTCTTGCCTACGTCCTTTCGTAAGCGGCACCCGCGTCTGATTCGCAGCGTCCTGCTCTCCCTGACGTTCGGGATGGCGTTCGGAACCGGCATCGCCTATGGAAGCTGGGCGCTCGTCTGCCGAGCAGGCCAGTGTCCTTCCATCGATGTGCTGGAGGCGTACACGCCGCGGCAGACGTCCAAGCTGTACGCGGCCGACGGCCGGTTCCTCGCCGAAATCGGCCTCGAGCGGCGCACGCTGATCAAGCTGGGCGAAGTTCCCAAGAACCTCCGCCAGGCCATGGTCATCACCGAGGACAAGCGCTTCTACGAGCACGCGGGCATCGACTGGACGCGCGTCTTTGGTGCACTCGCCCACGACATCAAGGCGCGGGCCTTCGTCCAGGGATTCTCGACCATCACCATGCAGCTCGCACGCAACGTGTTCCCCGATCGCATCTCGCGGGAGAAGACGCTCGTGCGGAAACTCAAGGAAGCGAAAGTCGCGCGTGCCATCGAGGCTCGCTACACCAAGGATCGCATCCTCGAGCTGTATCTCAACCAGATCTATCTTGGCAATGGCGCCTACGGCATCGAAACCGCCGCGCAGCGCTACTTCGGGAAATCCGCGCGGAACGTGAATCTCGCGGAGGCGGCCAGCCTTGCGTCGCTGCCGAAGGCGCCGGAGCGCTACAATCCGCGTCGCAGCCCCGACCGTCTCATCCAGCGTCGGAACACCATCATCGAGTTGATGCGGCGCGACGGCGCGATCAGTGATGCCGATGCCCGCCTCTCTCGTGCCTATCCGCTCCAGCTCGCGCGAAAGACGGAAGCGGGAGATGTGGCGCCCTACTTCGTCGAGTGGGTCCGTCAGCAGCTCGACGCGCAGTTCGGCCGCAGCCTTTATGAACAGGGTCTCAAGGTCTACACCACCCTCGACCTCGATCAGCAGTCTGCCGCCGAGCGGGCACTGGAAGGACAGCTGCGGGCGATCGAAGGTGGCAAGTACGGCAAGTTCACGCATCTGACATACGAGCAGTATCTCGCCCGCAATGCCGTCAGCGAGAAAGCCGCAAACGCACCGAATTCCCCCTATCTGCAGGGGGCGTTCATTGCGCTCGATCCCCGCTCAGGCGCCATTCGCGCGCTCGTTGGAGGACGCGACTTCGACGACTCGAAGTTCAATCGCGCCACGCAGGCGCTCCGTCAGCCTGGGTCCACCTTCAAGCCCATCGTGTACGCGGACGCCATTCAGAACGGCCGTCCGCCATCGTACATCGTGGATGATTCACCGATTACCGAAGCGCAGGTCAGCGGGGTCGACTGGACCCCGCAGAATTACGACCTGAAGTTCATGGGACCTATGCCGCTGCGGCGAGCCCTCTACCTCTCGCGCAACCTGGCGACCATCCGGCTCGGCCAGGAGCTCGGCGAGCCCAGCGTGATCGAGATGGCGAAGAAGTTCGGGATCACCACGCGCATCCCACCGTATCCCTCCATTCATATCGGATCCGCGGATGTGTACCCGCTCGAGATGGTCGCGAGCTATTCCGCCTTCGCAACCCTCGGCGTCCGCACGAGCCCGAATGCGATTCTCCGAGTCGAGAACCAGCGCGGTGAGGTGCTCTGGGAGCCGAACACCGTGAAGGTACAGGTGATGTCGCGGGAAGAAGCGTGGCTGATGGTGGACATCATGAAGGACGTCATCCAGCACGGCACCGCCTATGGCTCCGTGTGGGGCTCCGGCTTTCGCATCCCGGCTGGGGGCAAGACAGGCACGACCAACGATGGCACCGACGTCTGGTTCATTGGCTACACGGCGGATCTGGTCGCCGGTTTGTGGATGGGGCTCGACAAGCCGCAGAAGATCAAGTCGAACGCGCAGGGTGGTGTGATCGCGGCACCCGCGTGGACGTCGTTCATGACCGAGGTCTATCAGCGGAGGAAAGCGCCGCCGGATTGGCCGCGTCCCGAGGGAATGATCGCCCAGACCATCGACCGGTCCACGGGCCTGCTCCGCAATCCCTTCTGTCCGAGCGAAGTGATCATCACGGAGTTCTACATTCCGGGCACCGAGCCTCTCCGCGAGTGCGACGTCCATACCCCGTTCGGCTCCACGGTCGATTCGCTCGGCAATACGATCGTCGTTCCTGCGGAGTCGGGAGCGGCGGGTGTGCGCGTAGTGCCTGGTGGTACGCCGGAAATTCGTCCGTCCACGCCGCGACCACCGGTGCGCGATACCACGAACCCGTTCAGGCTGCCGCCGCGCTAACCCCGCGCGCGCCAACGCGCCCTCACGGGACCAGCAGAACGTCTCTCGGCTTCAATCCTGGGCCGTACAGCAGCGTCTAGAGCGGCTGGCGACCTTCGCGCATGACCATGACTGCCGCGCGACTCCCGGAAGACATGCCGAGCGCGAGTGATCGGCCATCGGTGCTGAATGAGTTCGACCAGACCGCGCCCATTGTCATGGAATCCGGTGCGACCGCTTTGGATACGCGCCGGTGGATAGATCCACCGTATACGGGAAAACGTCGGGGTTGAGCGCCGAGGCATATGCCAGTTGCCTGCCGTCGCGGGACACAGCCCCGAGCGTAATCAACCCGCCGGGTTCGATGCGATCCCCGATCAGCCGAAGTTCCGGATCACCGAATCGGAAGATCGAGAAGCGCGAGCGGCTGGAGGTCACGATCGCATCAGTCAACGCGGCGAAGAGTCGCGTCGTGTCGAGCGCGGGAATGGCGGTGAGCGCGAGAAGCAGGGCGACAGATCTCAAGCCAGCACGCATTGGATCACTTCTCCCCGATCGGTAGCGGCGCAATCGCCTTCTGGTTCTTACCGCGCGTTACGGCATGGAGCAAGTCACGGTGACCGCCGAAATGCTTGTCCCGACGTGTACCGGCTGGTAACCTTGAGGAACTCCCACCCGAGGAATCGCGTGGTCGTCGGATGTCTTGCACTTAACGCGTCGTTCGAGCCTCTCACTCTCGTCCCGCTTCGGCGGGCCCTGAGGCTCGTCATTGATGGGAAGGCCGAGATCGTCGAAGCCGACCACGACCGGGTGATCCGGTCCGAGCGGATGACGATGCCGCGTCCGGCCGTCATCCGGCTCACGCGCTTCATCCACGTGCCGCGACGCTTTCGTCGCCAGGTGACGAACACCTTCCTCTTCGCGCGCGACCGGTACCGATGTCAGTACTGCGGACGCGGGCAGCTGGAGCTGCGTCCGCGCGAAGCGCTGACCCGCGACCATCTCGTTCCCCTGTCGCGCGGAGGCACGAATATCTGGACCAACGTCGTCACCGCCTGCAGTCCCTGCAATACCCGCAAGGCCAACCACCTCCCCACGGAAATCGGAATGCACCCGATTCACGTGCCGGTGGAGCCACATTTCGTGCATCTGAGCTGGGCGGTGCGCCGGCTCACGCCCACGCAGGCGCGTTACATCCGCCTGTTCTATGGCGAGGGCACACTGCATCAGATCGAGGAGCTGGAAGGCAAACGATAGGGCTGCAGCGCCCTACTCGATGTTGAACGTCCTCGATTGCACGTCGTACCGTCGTTTTTCTCCCCCCAGCAGACGAACGAACAGCGTCCGGAGCCCGCGCGTGAGCGCCGTTCCCGGATTCCGCTGGCCGCGCACCGCCGGTCGCAATTCGCCACGCAGCCACCGTTCCACCTCGTCCAGATCGCTCATCGACAGCGTCTCGACATCGAGACCCGCACTGTAGTAGTACCGACCGCGACGACTGGGCACCGGTATTGGTGCCCGATACGAGGTCGCAAGGGCGGCAGACACGCTGGCGAGATCGGAGAAGGTTCCAATCGCTGCGCTCTGCCCGTTCAGGATCCGGCGGGCCCGATAGCTCTTGGTGAACGCGTCGAACTGCACGACGACGTCCCACTCCTTGCGTCCTTCGAGATCGTTGAACCACCCGCCCACTGACCAGAGCTCCACGCGGTAGTGCAAACGAGCGGGAAAGCCATTCACCAGCAGATCGCGCATCCCCTTGTCACCGAGCACCGCGATCGCCCGCACCTGGGGCGGTTGAGTAACCACGGGCACTGAGACCTCGAGCCTCGCTCCCCGCTGCGCTTGCAACGGGGACACGAGACTCGCGAGAGCCAGAGTGGCGAGAAGCAGTCGCAACACGATCCTAGAAACGATGGCGCAACCGCACGAAGAAATTCGGTGGCTCGTTCCCGTTCGAGAGCGCCTTCGCCAGAAATATCCCGAACCCATCGAACTCGAGTCCGATGCCGGCGTCGGTCCGGAACGATGTGAACGCAGGGATGTCGCTGGTCTTGTACGTCAGCCTCCCGTCGGCTCTATCGCCGACCATCCAGCCGCGACCGGCGTCCGCAAAGAGCACCCACGTGGGATCACTGTCCACATCCCATCCCCAGTCGTCGGGGTCCCAGCCGAACAGATCCACGTGAAGGTTGCCCCGATACTCCACCTGTCCAAGCGCAATCCGGTCGCAGTTCGCGGGAAGCTCGGGCCTCGCGACGACATTACACGTGCCGATGTCGAGGGACCCACTTGGACGCCGGAAGTCGAAGCCCGGGAGCGCACCCGCGCCTCCCGGCACCGACAATCGTCGCTGCAGCGGAAGCGCCTCCTGACCAACCCAGCCGCCTGTCACGACCCGAAAATTGAGCTGCGCGCCCGGAGCGAGGCGGTTGTAGCGCCGGAAGTCGAGGAAGCCGCGATTGTACGCTCGGTTATCCCGGTCGAAGACTGCTCCCGCTCCATTGAGCGTCAGTGTATCGCCGTCCCGAAGTCCCCGCTCATAGTCGGCGCTGATGAGCCAGCCGGTCGTCGGGTCTTCCTTGTCGTTCCGCGTGTCGATCCGGAGACTGGCACCCAGCAGATGGACCAGGGTGTTCTCCATCGCGGGATTCGGCCGCCACTGCTCGCCGTTCCGGAAGAGCGTCCACGGATCGCGCGCCGACCGGGAGGCCCACCGCTCGCCGCTGTAGGAAAAAGTAAGATCGGCTTTCTGGCCGGCGTACAGCGTGGCAAACAGCCCGCCGCCATGTCTGTTGTAGTAGTCGCGGAAATCGCGGTGCAGAAAAAAGGATGCGAGTCCCACTTCCGGATCCGAGAGCTGCCAGTTCTCAACGCCTTCGATGACATCGTAACTCCGTGCACCAATGCCAATGGGACCGAGACGGATTTCACCGCGAACGTTGTGGCCGAAATTGTCGGTGCCCTGTTCGAACTTGAAGTTGTCGGCGGTGCGGATGACGCCGAACAGATCCAGCTTCAGGGCGAGGGCGCCGTACTCGTGGCGCATATAGGGGCCAAAGTAGATCGGCAGTCCCTCGACGCGATTGTACGTCTTCGCCGAGACGAGCGTCAATCGGTTGACGTTCCGCGTGCGCTTGCGCCTGGAACGGCGATCCCACCAGTCATCAAACTCCTCCTCCACGTCCGGAGGCGCGCGATCGGCGACGATCAGATCACCTTCGCGATGGAAGTGGAGCACCTCGCGATACGTTCGAATCTCGCCGGCCACGTACGCGTCATTCCGTCCCTCGACGACACCACCGACGACCGTAATGCCCTCGTCGATGCGGGCACCCGGCTTGAGCAGGACGTCGGCATTGATGGCCACCACCCTGCCACGCACATGACCGGCAATGGTCAGCGGGCCGTTCAGCACGGCGATGTCACCGCGTACCTCACGATCCACAACGATCTCGAGGCTGCCATCGGCGCGCATGGTGTTCGGCGCATTGTACAGGTCCACGATCTCCTGCACCACAGTGCGGGGCAGGGAGGTGGCCGAGCGCTCTCGGCGCGGCTCAGGCTCCTGGGCGCCGGCCGATGCCACAACCAGCGACACCGCACACGCGATCAACGATCGGTTCATCAGAAACTCCGGTGGAAGGAACTGCCGCGCTCCAAGGCACTGCACGTACCGGGCGGTCGGTTCCGCGAGCAACCTGCATCACAGAAACAAGTTACAGCGTTTCGAGAGATCACAATCCGGTCAGGGATGTCCCCTCTGACGGGCAGGGCGTGTGTCGTGTCCAGCTATTCCTCGCCATGGGTCAGGCCAAGTCGCCGCATGCGCCGGTACAGGTTGGGGCGATCCGTTTTCAGGCGACGAGCAGCTTCGGCCACATTGCCTCCGGCCACCGAGAGCGCTCGGGCTATGAGTGTTCGTTCGTAATCGTCAAGCAGATCAGTCAGCGGCCGATCAAGTGAAGCGCCTGGCAGCGATGGCGCCGAGCCGATGCTCGCGCCTTCAGCCGGAAGCACTTCGCGCACATGCACGTCGGTGACCTGGATTCCCGCATGCAGAATGGCCAGCCGCTCGACGATGTTGGCCAGTTCGCGAACGTTGCCAGGCCAGCGATGTCGCGACAGGAGATCGAGCGCATCATCCGTCCAGGCAGGGAGTGGTCGGCCGGTGCGAGCCCGATGCAGCACGGAGAAGTGCTTCACCAGCGCCGGAATATCGCCGGGTCGCTCACGCAGCGGCGGCAGCTGCAGCGGAATGACGTTCAGCCGGAAGAGCAGGTCTTCACGAAAGGTGCCGTCGCTCACGCACTGGTCGAGCGACTTGTTGGTGGCGGCAATGATGCGGACATCCACCCGAATGGGCTTGCCGCCGCCAACGCGCTCGATCTCGCGCGCTTCGATTGCGCGCAGGAGCTTCGCCTGCGCATCCAGTCCGAGATCGCCGACCTCGTCGAGAAAGAGAGTGCCGGTGTGCGCGAGCTCGAATCGCCCCGTGCGCCGATCGGTGGCCCCCGTGAAAGCGCCGCGCTCGTGTCCGAACATCTCGCTTTCCACGAGATCGCGCGGAATGGCCGCACAGTTCACCCGGATGTACGGGCGATCGCGCCGCGGGCCGCCAACGTGGATCGCGGCCGCCACCAGCTCCTTGCCCGTCCCCGATTCTCCCGTGATCAGCACTCGCGCATCGGTCGGCGCGACGCGCGCGACCATCTCTCGCACCCGATCCATCTCCGGGCTGGTACCGACCATTTCCCCGGTGATGCCGAGATCTTCGCGGAGCGCTTTCGCTTCCTGCCGGGCGCGGCGCAGCTCGATGGCCGATCGCAGGGCGAGCAGCACACCTTCCGGAGTGAGCGGTTTCTCCAGGAAGTTGAGCGCGCCGAGCTTTGTCGCTTTGACGGCGTCCGTCAGGCCGGCGCGGCCACTCATCATGATGACCGGCACATCGGGGAGCGCCTCCCGAAGTCGGGACAACGCGCCCATGCCATCGATCTCGCCGGGCATCATGAGATCGATCAGAATGGCGTCCGGCTCGCTTTCGATGGCCCGCAACACTCCGCTCGAAGCATCCGGCGCCTCCCGCACCTCGTAGCCCTCGGCGCTCAACAGCGCCCCGACCATCCTGCGGATGTTCGGCTCGTCGTCAACTATCAGGACCGAAGGCACTACTCAGCCTTTGTTCAATGGAGGATGCGCATTACGCTCACTGAGTACCTTCGTGGTAAAGCGCTGCCCCTCGGAGATGCGCTCCACTTCGATCGCCACCGAATCAATCGCGTGCTCGATGCGCTCCAGTCGAGCGGCAAGATCCGACGGCATCTGTGGACTCTTCGATTTTGCCTCGAGCCGCCGCGCCGCGGCGAATGCGAGCCGGATGACGACCACTGATCCGGTCAGCACCGTCAGGCTGATGGCGAGAAATTCGCCGAGGTCACCGACCATGGGTTCGTCCCGAGGGGAATTCGCAGTGCGGCGTCACAGCAGCGTCTTGTCCGACTGGCCGGGTTGTGGAACCTTGACCGCCAGAGGCAGTCGCTCGGCGAGCAGCTTCGTCGTGTATCGCTGTCCTTCGGAGATACGCTCGATTTCGAGCGTGAGGCCCTCTACCGATTGCTCGAGTCGGTGCATTCGCTCATCCGAGCTGCCATCACTCCCCTTCACGGGAGTGCCCCCCTCCATGCGCCTCGCAATTGCCCTGGCGATTGGATAGAGCACCGCGATGAGGACGACGGCAATGACGATCGCGATGATCGCGGTCGTTCCATCGATACCACCCAGGGGCGGCGCGTCAGCGGCCATGGGCGCTGGCCCACCGAGCCCCGCACCGCCGGGTGCCTGCAGCGCGAGCCGCAGCGATTCGACGAACGAACTAACTGCATGTGGAACCATGTCAGGACATCTCCGTTGAGGACCCGTCGCCGCTGACGGGAAGTATAAAACGAATCTCCGTGCCTTCCCCTACGGTACTGACGGCATCGACGGCACCATGATGCGCAACGACCGTCTGCCGCGCGATTGCGAGTCCGAGTCCTGTCCCCGCAGGCTTGTCGGTAACGTACGGTTCCCAGATGAGAGCCAGCCGGTCGGCGGGAATACCGCAACCGGTATCCCGTACGGCGATCTGCACCGCCGGACGACCATCTCCCAGCGTCGCCCGGCTCAGCGTAATGCCGACCGTGCCCTCCTGTGCACACGCCTCGACCGCGTTGATCAGCACGTTCGTGAGTGCACGCGCCAGCGCATCATAGTGACCGTGCACCATGGGCGTGTCCTCGTTCACCGACAACTCGAGCGCAACACCCTGCGGAAGCGTCGCGCGTGCCGTGGAGCGCACGAG
>JBKJRV010000222.1:0-4108 GCA_046593115.1 Gemmatimonadaceae bacterium | reverse complement strand
GTCCACGCCGGTCAGCGCGCGGACCAGCGCGGTTTTGCCGTGATCGATGTGCCCAGCCGTCCCGATGATCATTCCTGCCGATTGCCGGTCGCGCCATGAGACGGGTCATCGTCAGCTTGCATCGCGGCGACGCGAGCTCTCGACGCCTGATCCGGAACCGGATCATCCCACCCCGCACGCTCCCAGACGTCGAACGCGCGCAACGCGCGGCCATCGGCGAGGTGCTCCTGCAGAAACTCGCGCAGCAGCCGCTGATGCGCACGGAGCGCGGCGTCATCCAGCACTTCCTGTTCGCCCTGCATCCACCCACGCAGGACACGCCGGGCGTCACCGGGAATCGTCCGGCCGGGCGGCGCGAGGCGAGCGCACTTGTCGCACAGGGCGCCGCCCGCGCGGTGACTGAAACGCACCGCCTGATCATCCGCCAGGATGGTGTGGCACTCGCTGCACTCCTCGAGCGATGGGGCGAATCCGAGCTCGCCAATCAGGCGCCACGCACCACGCAGCACGACTTCGCGCGTCGCGCCGGCATCGGCGGCCGCGAGTCCGTCGAGGGTATCGGAGAGCGTCTCGTACACGCCTGGCTGCACTTCTTCCTGGGCGAAGCGCAGCGTCATCTCCGCAATCGCCGACGCCCCGGTAAAGCGCGACAGCTCGGTCGCCAACTCGGGCCGCGCGCGCGTCGGCTCGAACGTCGTCAACGTCTGCAACTCGCGCGTTGGCCGAATCGCGATCTGCGCGACGCCCCCGGTAAAAAGGTCGAGCGTGCCGCCCCACCGGCTCTTCTCCCGCCGGGTGCCCCGCGCAAGAACCGCCTGCACTCCGCTCTCGCGCGTCGCCAGACGGAGAATTCGCGACGTCTCCAGGTAGTCCATCCCATGGAGCACGATGGCATCGGTGACGAGCAGCGTCATCGCCTGGAACGCCGCGACCGCCGACCGGCGGACGACTGCGCGCCGCGACGCGCCGCGCTACCGGAGCGTGATGTCGTACGCGGGCGAGCCGGCAGGCGTGCTCCGTATCTGGTCGCCGGCAGGATTGAATACGAGAACACGTGAGAGCAGATCGCCATTCTCCACACAGTATACGTTGCCGGCCGCGTCGGCGGTCGCCGCATAGCAGCTTGCTTCCTGGCCGCTCTCCTTGATGAGTCGCAGGTGCGACGCGCCGGCGACTCGTACGCCTGTGAAATTCATCGAGGTGCTGATCGCATAGACGCGCACCACGAACGGGGCGGGAAACGCAGGTGCGCCCGTCACGTAGGCGACATTGTTGGCGCCCATCCGAAATGAAACCGCATAGACATCCGCGGGAAGCGCCCGCGTGGCGGACACGGCTTGCGTTGCCCCGACGGCTACCGCCGTCAGTGCGCCGGGGGTCGAGAAGTAATCGCCGGAGGTCATGACGAGCACCAGGTTGTCCCTGACGAACGCGCGCTGCGCACTGATCGCGGCGGCGCCCAGCGAGATGGTGTCCGACGAATTACGCGCCGGTACCCGAATGAGCCGCGAAGGTCCAAGCGTCTCATAAAGCAATGCGCAACGCTGGTTGGCATCCACGGACCACATGGCGCCAGCGATGAGTGCGATATCCACTGGACACACGCCGGCGTTGCGATAGCGGACAATCGGTTCGGTGCCCCTGGGCAGCGCTACTTCCGCGATCTCACCCAGATCCCGTAGCGCGACGAAAACCCTTGGCGACGTGCCGACCGCCGAGAACTGTACGCCCGCGGGATTGCTGGCGGCCGGCATCTGAATCTTCTGCACCATACCCGTGCGCAGGTCGCCCACATACAGCAGATCGCCAGCGTCTTTGCTCGCTGCGCTCGCCACGGTGTCGTTGCGCAAGGCGAACGAGGCGCCGTCAAACGGATCGAACGCCAGATGCACGCCGCGTTCACGGTCCTGCGCCACGACCGTTACCCCCGTTGGAACCCGGCCGTTCAGCACTACCATTCGGCCCAGCGGAAGCTCGGACGGCGGACCTTCGGGATCCTTGTCACAGGCGACGAGCGGTGCGATCAGAACAGCGCTGGAGAGTACGAATCGACGGAACATGAAGTGCCTCATGGACGGACGGTGATGGCGGCCTGCCAGACTCGGCCTGGCGTGGGAAAGCGACGAACGGATTCGAATGCGGTGTTGCCGATGTTCACGACGCCGGCGGTCACCAACGTTTCACGTCCCGAGATCGAGGCGCGATAGCTCGCGTGGAGGTCGACGAGCACGACGCCTGGCAACTCGAGAACGCGGGCCGGCGCTGCCACCGCGAACGGGCGGCGCCCGCGTGCCGAGAGCTGTGTCGTCATTGAAGCGCGACCAAGGGCCAGCTGCGATGTCGCACCGCCCGACAGGCGAGGAACGTAGGGAGTCGGCACATGTATCCCCTCGGCAAACAGTCGCGTGTCGTACAGCGCGCCCCAGGCCTCCGTCGCCCAGCGCGTGGTCGAGGTCGTGACACGAGACTCGAGCCCGCGAACCCGCTCCGATGCCACGTTCTTCGGGCTCCAGCTGAAGTTGCCGGGAAACCAGATGATCGCGTCGTGGGTGCGGCGCTCAAACACGCTCGCGGAAAGCGATGTCCGGCGGCGCCGTGTGCGCAGGCCCGCTTCGGCATCGAGAACGACGCGCTCCGGCGCGACCCGCGTGGGAATGAATCCCAGTGGTGATGGCGCGTAGAGATCGTAGAACGTCGGAAGCCGAAACCCCTGACCAACGCGGAGAAAGGGCGTCACGCGACCTTCTCGTTCGAGCAGGAGCGACGGGGAAAGGTGCGCTCCCGCTCGGCGCACCGCGTCTACACGAGCGCTCGCCACCATCCGGACGTCCGCGCGCCTGCCGCTGACTGCGCCACTTGCGTACGCCGAAGGACGATCGGCCTCCGGGAGCGTGCTCCCCCACACGTGGTCGCGGGCAAACCCCGCTCGCAGTACCAGCGCTGCCATTGAGAGCTGCCCATCCAGATCGACGACGGTGCTGTAACTCCCGGAGTTCAGCTCGGGTCGTACCGCATCGCTGTACCGTAGCGCCAGTCGCCGCACTCCCCCGCTCACCAGCCACCGGTCACTGCCCACTCGTGCGCGCGCGAGGACACGATCGCTACGCTCGCTCGCGCGATCATAGGCGCGAACGTTTTTCGGACCCACGAGCCCGCGGTCAACGGCTGCATAGAGCGCGGTGATCTGCAGCGGACCACGCAACGCCGACAGGAACAGCGCACCACGCCGTTCATCGGCGTTCTCGCGCACCTCAATCGTATCTTTCGCGCCGGCGTCATTCAGGAAGCGAAAGGCGTTGCGCGCCGAGGCGAGAGACCCGCCCACTCGCAACCGGGCGCTGGCCGTCGCGGCGCTCACCGCCCCTTCGATGCCGACCCCCTGAAGCGACGAGCCATGCAGCGCGAAGGAGGTGCCGGTACCCGAACCAAGAGCCACGACACCGCCGGACGCCCCGGAGCCATAGTCCGCGGCGCTCGCGCCCGGGGCGACGGTGATCGCACTCAGCGCGGCCAGCGGTATGTCGGCCACGTCGGCTCGGCCTGTCGCCGGATCATTGAGCGGCATGCCATCGAGCAGCACCAACACCTGCTCGGGCCGGGCGCCACGCATTGACAGAGTGCTCTCGCCACGAGCCGATCGTGCGGTGACGAACGGCATCGCGGCGATGGCCGCACCAGCATCCACCAGTCCCCGTTCCTGCAGCCCGGCGACACTCCTGCTGACCGTCATGCGGCCCGGCACGACCGAATCCGTGATGCGCACCGTGCTCAGCGCCGTCGCGATGGGGGTCAATCGCACCATCACACTGTCCCCACGCACAACGATGCTCGTCTGACGGTACCCCACGCGTCGCACCCGGAGCGTATCGCCGTCGCTCACAACAATGACAAAGCGTCCATCACCGTCGCTCCGGGTCTCGGCTCGCGGCGATCGGACGAGTGCGGCGATCACCGGCGTACCAAGCACGGCATCGGTGACGACACCACTCACCGGCGTCTGCTGGCTCAACGCGACGAGCAGGAGCGCCGCCATCATCGCCCTCGCCTCAATGGAAACACCGCGGGCGCACCGATCGCCGGATCATGCGTCACGACCAGCGGCCATTCG
>JBKJRV010000109.1:0-2727 GCA_046593115.1 Gemmatimonadaceae bacterium | reverse complement strand
AGCTGAAATCCGTCGAGTCGATGGCCAAGCAGAAGCTCGTGCTGAAGGACGACGTCAATGGGATGCTGGTCCCGACTGGACTGCGGTTCGTCGGCATCACGCACGAGGACTGCTCGCAGCGCAGCCAGCAGGAAGCAAACCAACTCGACATCGTCTATCGCACGCTGCTGAAACAGCAATGGATCAACTGCGACGGCGAGACCAATCCGATCTCGACGAAGGACATCCTCGTGGTGAGTCCCTACAACATGCAGGTCAAACTCCTGAAGTCGAAGCTGCCCGACGGCG
This sequence comes from Gemmatimonadaceae bacterium, assembly GCA_046593115.1. Lineage (GTDB taxonomy): Bacteria > Gemmatimonadota > Gemmatimonadetes > Gemmatimonadales > Gemmatimonadaceae > JBKJRV01. The sequence goes on along the minus strand of JBKJRV010000109.1, from coordinate 2,439 downwards.
CGCGCGTCGGCACCGTCGACAAGTTTCAGGGACAGGAGGCGGCGGTCGTGCTCATCTCCATGGCCTGTTCCAGCGGAGAGGACATTGCGCGCGGGATCGACTTTCTCTTTTCGCGAAATCGAATGAACGTGGCGATCTCACGAGCGCGATGCCTGTCAGTGATCTTTGCCTCGCCGAAGCTGCTTGCGGTTAAGTGCGGCACCGTCGAGCAGTTGAGACTGGTGAATACGCTGTGCTGGGCTGAGGCGGTTTCAAGGAAGTGACCTGTCATCCCGCACTGGCGCCGCTGTTCGGCGCCTCTAACTGTCATCCCGCACCCGCGCCGCTGTGCGGCGCCGTGTCGGAATCTACCATAATTGCCTTATAGCCCTCATTGCGCTGACTCAAGCAATAAGGACGTTCGGGTAGATCCTGACGCTCGCTGCGCTCACGCAGGATGACAGTGGCGGGATCGGGAGCTTCGCTCGCGCAGGATGACAGTGGAGGAAAATGCGCTACTGTCGGTGCCCTACTTTGTACTGATTCTAATTTCCTCTCAGCGGGGTGCCGCGTTTTCCACCGATCTTCTTGCCGCCTTTGCTCGCACTTCTGATCGAAACTTCGCGAGCCCGAAGTTCATCGAGGATGCGCAACTTGTTCGCGATCGGCTCGCGCGCAAGCCGGTCCCGAGTCAGTCGCTTGTCGCGGAGCATCGCAGCAAGACTGAACACCTTCATACGCCTCCGAAAAACTGGCTGTTGAAGAGCTGCCATTTCTGCGTCAGATCGTGACGCGCCACGATTGACATGAACCGTGGTTGGTCAATCACATCTGATTCCACGAACTGCACCAGCCGTGCCTTGTCCTTCGCACGCCCGGTATCCAACGCGATCGCCGCGAGATGTTCGGCGCTGAAGGCACGCGTCGTCACACCCTTCACCTCGAACTCCTGCGCTTCGTTAATCGCCTCCTGAAGCAGAGCACTCGATGCGGGGAGAAACTGAACGGGCCATCCACCCACCACCAGCGCCTGAGGGCGATCGTCCTGGAAAGCCACGAAGACATCGACATCCAGTGTCGCCACAGGTTCCAGATAGAACGTCGCGCCCACAGCGCCTCCGATGGCGAATCGCCGGATGACCCCTGCGGACTCCAACTCACGTATCGATTTCAGTACTTGCTCGAGAGCCATATCGTAATCGACGAGAGAACAATCTCGAACCAGGCGAACGGACTGACTTCTGCACCTCGGCTATTCTACAGGAGTTCTGCTCTCTCCCGCAGGTACTTCCTGAGGGGCCTATAACCGCATCTCCAACCGTCGTCCTTCGCCAATGCGGACAAAGCCAAGTCGAGCATAATACCCGACCAGCTCATCAGTCTTGGCATCCACCGCCAAAAAGACCCCGCCCGTACCTTCTCGGCCCTCTCGACACCGTTGGACCGCCACGGCGACGAGCGCTGATCCAGTCCCTTGACGCTGATACGCTTCATCAATGCCGAGTCGCCCAAGCAGATAACCCCCAACCGCTGGATACGCGATTTTCTCCTCCGGCAGTCCAAGTGCCCTCAATACGCGCGGGTCGAGCCGAATCGACAAAGGTGAGAGACTGAAATACCCGATGACTCGACCAGTCGCCGAATCGAGAGCGACAGTGATACTGCTCAGACCCATTCCTTGCTCGATGATTGCCTGGCCGTGCATGAAAGCGTCGATCGCCGCATCCCCGGAGTGGAATGCGGCGATCGCATGAGAGCCCCTGAGCCCCTCGAGCCGGAGCGGCGGAGGTGTGCCCGGTCGAATCCTCAATCCAGCACCGAAGAACCAAATAATGATTCCGCCTTCCTGCGTGCGGCAGTCATTGCCGGCGTGTGCGTGGCAGGCCTGGCCAGGACGCGCAGAAGTTCTTCCTGTTCGGGAATGGTGAACTTCCATGTCCCGGCCTCCGCGAGTCCCTCAGCTACCGCTTCCGCCACGACGCCGAGTACGAACTCCGAGAGCTTTTCGTGGCGAGCCGATGCAACGAGCTCCGCGTGCTGTTTCAGCAACGCGGGAACTCGTATTTCGAGTCGGGCGTCAGCGGGCAACTCGGTATATGCTTGCGCGGAATCTTCGAGCATCAGTTAGTCCAGTACGAGTGTCCGTACAATGTACGACCGTGGGGGACACTTCGCAACATCCTGAGCGGAAAACCGCCGCGCGGGAAGAATCCAGGCCGTCGGCGACAACCTGTCGCCACTCTCACCAATCGAGGGCCCCATCCTCTTCGCTCCCGGACGCGCGGAGGTTAGGTGAGCGTAGTCCCGCCGCCCATCGCTCCTGATGCACGGGTAAAGTGAGGATCGCCGCCATCTCGGGCTCACCCAGATCGCGCAGCAGTGCTGACCACAAATGATCGAGGCTGCGATCCCACGCCTTCGACAATGCCAGCCACTGCGGCGGTGTTTCGCTCAACATGA
>JBKJRV010000460.1:0-3803 GCA_046593115.1 Gemmatimonadaceae bacterium | reverse complement strand
GGTGGACACTCGACGCGCGCGTGACGGGCGTGGATTCCCCTTGGCGCCGCTGGCGCCGTAACTGCCAGCGGCGCTGCAGTCGGTACATCGTCGATTCGGACGCGAGATAGATCCCCTACGACGTCGCCCTGGTCGTCCACGCCGTGCGCGCTGGCGCTACTGGAGTACGGCAGCGTCGCGAGCGACCACGCGCCGTTGGCGAACGTCCACTTGACTGCGCGCAGCATGCCGGATCTTTCAAAGCTCTGGCCGACGACCACGCTCCCCGCTGCGTTCACTCCGTAGGCTTCGCTGTTGCTGCCGAGGGTGGCGAGCTTCGTGACGGTGGCAAAACTGGCGGACTGCGTGCTGGCGCGCAGCGACGCCACGTCACCCACAGGATCAGCGGGATGCCTGTCCTGGCAGGCGACGAGCAGCACGGCCGCAGCCGGCGCGATGATGAGGAGCGAAGGACGCAACCGCATAAATGCCTCGTGGAGGTAGTGGGAAGCGGGTCGGCGCGTCAGGTTGTCTGCCGCACAGTGGCTTCTCCCCATGTCATGCGTCGAAGCGAGGCGAAAGCGGACATCAGGGATGCACCGCGGCGAGCAAGGCGCCCAGAATCGCCCAAGGGAGATTCACGGACGAGGAACGAGCGGCGATAGTCCACCGGACCCGCCCGTTCACGTTCAGCTGTGGACCCTTGCGCGCGAACTCATTGGCGCGCGCCGGTGAAGATGTGGACGCACGCGTCCATCCGCACAGCTCCGTCGAGTTGATGCCGGGAGAAGCGTGTCGTCAAGTTATGGCGCGCCTCGTTGAGCGCCGAGTCATCTGCTTCAGCGAGCAACTCGGCGAACGAAGAGAAGGAGGCGAGTGCGAAGCTCGCCGCGTCATTCGCCGACACCCCGCCGCCGATCGCAAGTGTGCCGCGCCAGTCCCGGACGTCGATCTCCGCGAAACCCGCGCGATTGAGCAGCGCGAGCAATTTATCCGACTCGCCATAGCGCATGGGACCCGGCGCTTCGGGATCGGGCGAGGGGATCTCGATGACGTCGGCGACCGCGTCGCGTACGGTCACCAGCCATGGATTGTCGGCCAGGCGGCCCCAGGTGGCGAAGGCGAAGCGGCCGCCCGGCGCGAGCCATCGGAACAGGTTGGAAAAGGCGGCAGGCGGATCGTCGAAGAACATGATGCCGAATCGCGAGACGAGTCGATCGTACGGCCCCTGCATCGCGGTCGCCACGTTCGCAACCTCGAAAGTGATGTCACGATCCGCCGACGTCATGCGATTGCGCGCCGATTCTACGAGCGCTGGCGAGATATCGAAGCCGCGAACGATGCTACCCGCCGGTGCACGGCGCAGGATCTCCAGCGTCGTCCCCCCGCCGCCGCATCCGACGTCGGCGATTCTGCAGGGCCGGTCGAGTTGGAGCGCATGGATCAGCGGAGCGTCGACCGGCGCAAGCGTCGCCTCCATGCCAATGAGGTTGGCACGCCATTTCTCGGCGCGCGCGGCGGCCCAGTCGGAAGCAGCGGGGTGTTCGGTCATAAGACAATTTGCAACGGTTGCGCGCGTTCGCCACACGACCGCGTTGCACGTCGCAGCCATCATCAGACGTCTGCGAGCCGAGTAGCTTGCAGTGCATCCGTACATCAGGCGAAGGAGGACAGAATGAGCACCAGACCGGTGGTCGTGAATCGGACCGGACGGAAACACGCGCTCCGCATCCTCGCGATCGTGTTCGGCGCGATTCCTTTCGCGTTCGCGCTGATCCGTGCCGCGACCGCTCGCGACTTTCGGTATCTGTGGATGGCCATCGCGTCGTTCCTCGGAGCATCGGTGGTGACGGCCGTCGCGAGAGCTCGCACGCGAAAACCGGGCGCCGTGTTCGCGTTCGCGATGGTGGACTTCGTTGTCGTCGCGGTGATCGCGCGATCGATCGCCTACCTGCTTGGCGCTACCGCGACTGCCGCCATCTGGTTGGTGGCATCCGCCTTTGCCTTGTGCTGGGCGGTGAGCTACATCCTTGGCGCGTTTTCGGCTGAGCGACACAAGGCGATTCAGCCCTGAGGACACACGCCCCGACTCATCGTATTCAACTCCATCACACGCGACGGATCTTTCTCGATGCTGGTCGCCGCTCGGGGATCAGTGTCGAGGATCGTGTTTCACCAACTGCGACTTGGCCAACCCCGTTACGCTGTACAGAGAACCGGGACCACTTCACACGTCACCTTCAGTCCGATGCCTCCTCGTGTGATCGTATGATCATCTGCCCAGGATTCAAACCCTTGCGGCCTGACAGCGAGGACGGGCTACTGGCAGTTGACGTTCAAGGTTGTTGGCAGGGTCGCAATCAGCGGCGCTGACTGCGCGCTTTGGCGACCGTTGTACACGTCGATGCTGTACCTGTACGCGCCTGCCGTGCAGTGCGACACGTAGTCGTTGACGACGTTGACGGTCACTCTGCCGGGTATTCCCGTTCCAACAAACAGTTCCCCATGAAAAAACGAGCCGGCGTCGGGATAGTTGTAGTACACCGAGACGTAGCCGCTTGAAATGGGTTTTCTGATATCCAGGCCCACAGTGCCCGGACAACTCCGCCAGCCTGGAAGAGGGGCTGCGGACGTGGTGCACGTCCATCCCAACCCGGTGAGATAGAGAGTTGGGGAAGCTGGCGCGGTCGATTCGGAGCATGCGGTCACCGCGAGCAAGAGCGCCGACATCGCGGGCATGAGTTGCCGCACGGTTTTCATGAGACCTGGCCTGGGCTGCGCGAGCGACATGAGTCTCTCCAATCGTGGAGGGTTGGAAAGGCTCCACATGGCTCCCTCCCGCGTCCGCCGGTACGTATTTGTACTCAACTGCGCACTTGCCCCTTTCGTTTAATGGGGCAATCGAGCGTTCCCTCTCACCTTGGACCGATACGGGCCGAATGCGCCGGCCGTCGAAGCGCTACTGCCGGCACCATCCTCGTGCTGGGATATGCTGGAAATGGGGTCGTCTTGTCAACGAGATACCAGGGCCCGACATCAGCAATCCGGGATGGCGTCGGTGGGTGACGGACTGCACAGGCAATCGGTGCCGCGCTGCATTGACAGGACCATGGGGAAGCTGCATGATGACTCGCTCGCCGCTGTTCGCTGGCCAAATTGGGAGCCGAAATGACGAAGCAACCTGAAGGTGGCGACCGACACGAGCGGCTGTTGCGGCGGCTAGTCGCCCGTTTCCAGCGATCGGTGACGCAGGCAGCGAACTAGGAACGTGCAACTCGGGGTGCTCGACATTCAACACCCCAGGTGGGCCGTCGAGCTGGCCCCGGATGTCGAGCACCTGGGTTATTCACGCTATTGGCTCGGCGAGCATCACGGCACTGCCGACCAGAATGGGAGCCCGGAGGTGCTGACCGGCATCATCGCCGCGATTACCAGACACATTCGGGTCGGGCCGGCCGGCGTACTTCTCCGATACTACAGCCCGTTCAAGGTCACCCAGAGTTTTCGTCTGCTCGAGGACATGTTTTATCCGCGGATCGACCTCGGGGTGGCGCGCGGAGTGGGCGGCAGCGCGGCGATCGCGGAGATGCTCCTCGACGGTCGACCGTCCTCGACCGAGATCTACGAAGACAAGGTCCGTGAGCTCGCGCAACTCCTCCAGGGCCGCTTGCCCGAGGGTCACCCCGCGCGGGAAGTGCAGTGCTTCGGACGCACATCGCCGCCCCGCGAGTTCTGGGTGCTGGGGACCACGCATCGTGCCGCACTGCTCGCTGCCAGCATTGGAGCGGCATTCGCATTCTCGGACTATCTCGCCCGGATGTCAG